>CAZNZH010000702.1:0-3425 GCA_964577445.1 uncultured Myxococcales bacterium | reverse complement strand
ATGGTCATCACCGCCGAGGCCAGCGGCGACTCCTCACGGCTGATGACGGTCTGAAGCGCCAGGACGAGCCGGGACGCCGCGACGATCGGGTCGCGCGTCCGCTCGGGCAAGGCGCCGTGCCCGCCCCGCCCGCTGACGCGAAAGCTGACCTCGACGACGCCGGCCATGATGCCGCCCGCGGTCGCGGCGACCGTCCCCAAAGGCAGCTCGTTCCAGACGTGGATGCCAAAGGCGGCGTCCACGCCCTCGAGCACGCCCTCTTCGATGCAACGCAGCGCCCCACCCTTGCCCTCTTCGGCCGGCTGAAAGAGCAGCCGCACCCGGACTCCGCGTGGCATGTGGCCTGCCAGATGACGCGCCGCAAAGACCAACGACGCCATGTGTGCGTCGTGGCCGCAAGCGTGCATCTTCCCGTCGTGCTGCGACGCGAAATCCAACCCGGTCGCTTCGCGGATGGGCAGCCCGTCCATGTCCGCGCGCAGCAACAGCGTCCGCGCCGCGTCAGGGGGACCCAGGTCGACCACCCAGCCGGTCTGAGCGATGGGCCGCGCCACGCCTATTGCCGCCAGCTCCGCGGCGAGGACCGATGAGGTCGCAAGCTCCTGAAAACCCAGCTCCGGGATCCGGTGCAGCGCACGCCGCAACGCACGGACGTCGGCGGCGACGCTCACGCCGGGACCTCCGGCGCGGCCGGCGCCTCGCCCAAGAGCACGCGCACGTCGTCAGGGACGTTGCGCCACTGCGGGCCCGACATGCCCTTGCTGGCCTCTCGTCCGAAGCAGCGTGCCCACTGCACCTGCGCGGTGAGCGCGCGCCGCAAGCGCAGCTCCTCCCGCAGGGCGTCGACGTTCATCACCTCGAGCAGGACGATCGGCTCGACGCGCAGCTCCCGCCCCTGGTTGGCTCCCGGGGCCTCGAGCCCGTACTCCACGGGCTTGCGCTCAAAGGCCATGGGCTCGTTTGGGTCGCGCCACAGCTCGTAGCGCGGGATGTTGCGCAGGATGAACTGCGCCTCACAGTTCTCAAGGGCTTCGTGCAAGTCGTTCGGGTAGTCGGCCTTGTCCCGCGCGGTCGGGTGCGCGACCACGCCCTGCCAATGGATCAGCGCCTCAAGCGCCGCTTCGTCCATCAGCGGCCGCACGCGCGACTGCATCACCTCAGGCAAGCGTATCCGAACCCGCGACGCGGCCAACGCCTCCGACCGCACCCCCACGACCCGCCCGGCGAACGCGACATGCGCCGCGAACGGGTCCCAGGCGCCGCCGCCCTCCCCCGCCGCGCCCGCAGCACTCTCGTCGCCTCGCGCCACGTCGCCTACTCGGAGCCCACGTCCACCGTGGTCTCCGCCTCTTCTTCCTCTTGGTAGTAGGCGCTGGTGAACTGCCGGTCGGTCACGTCGCCCAGCTCCTCCTCAAGCCACGCCGTGAAGTCCAGGCAGTCCTTACCCGCGACGCCCTCCACCTCGATCTTCACGTTGCCGTCGGGGTCGATGGTGATGATCAGGTCTCGCTTCTTCGCCACCGCCGCCCCCTCAGGACCAGGTCCGAACGCGGACCTGAATCGTCTGGTCGTCCTTCTGCTCCTCGCTCTCGAGCGTGAAGCCCTTCTTCTTAATCTCGTCCATGACCTTGTGGTAGCTGTAGCGCTGGGTCAGCCCCTTGATGAACTGCTCCTCGGTGACGCCCCGCGTGGTCTCCACGCCCCACCAGTCGGCCACGAACTCGTAGGTCCCGTCGGCACCGAGCTTGACACCAATGTCGTAAGTCTTTGATGCCTTTATGGTCATCACCGCGTCGGTCGTCTGCCCCTGGTACCCGCGCACCCGCACCGACTGCCCCTGCTCGGCGACGGTCACCTCGTAGCCCAGGTCCTTGAGGGCCCGCTCCAGGCATATCTGGTCACGGATCTTCGTCTTGACCGTGGTGAAATGGGACATTCCGAGCTCCGTTGTCGAGGGACGCGCGATCGAGGACTCAGCGGTCGAGGGCTCACGATGATGCCCGAGCCCGGCGTTAGATTTCCAGCTTGCGGCCGACGCCTGGCTCGCGCTCATCGTCGTCGTCGAGGCTGGCCTTCCGCGCGCGCGACTTCGACCAGTCGCGCATCGCGTCGATGCCCTCCTTCATGGTGTACGACAGCGGGATGATCTCCTCGATGGACTTCAGCAGCCGCTCGGTGGTCAGCGGCGCCCGCTCCTCCTCGTAGCAATCGTAGAGCGCGCTCACGACCACCTGCTCGATCTCCGAGCCCGAGAAGCCCTGGCTGGCGCCGACCAGCGCGTCCAGGTCGAAGTCGGCGACCGGCCGCTTCTTCTTGTCGATGTGGATCTTGAAGATCTGCCGCCGCTCCACCGGGTTGGGCAGGTCGACGAAGAAGATCTCGTCAAAGCGCCCCTTGCGCAGAAGCTCCGGCGGCAGCGACTTCACGTCGTTGGCCGTCGCGATGACGAACACCGACGACTGCTTCTCCTGTAGCCACGTGATGAAGGTGCCGAAGACGCGGGCGCTGGTGCCGCCATCGGTCTGGCCCGACGACTTGGTGCCCGAAAACGCCTTCTCCAGCTCGTCCAGCCACAGAATCGCCGGCGCCACGGCCTCAGCCGTCTTGATGGCGCGCCGCATGTTCTCTTCAGACGAGCCCACCAGGCTGCCCATCACCTTGCCCACGTCCAGGCGGAGCAGCGGCATGTGCCACATCGCCCCGATGGCCTTCGCCGTCAGCGACTTGCCGCAGCCGGGCACGCCGATGAGCAAGATCCCCTTCGGCGCCGGCAGCCCGAAGTCGCGCGCGTCGCGGTAAAATGCCGCCTTGCGCTTGCCCAGCCACCCCTTCATCACCTCGAGCCCGCCGACGTCCGAGAACTTGTCGTCGGTCTGGTAGAACTCCAAGATCCCCGACTTGCGGATGATCCCCTTCTTCTCCGCCAGGATCGTGTCGATGTCGAAGTCGCGCGTCTTCACCAGCGACTTCGCGAAGACGCTCTCCGCCTCCTCCGCCGTCAGCCCCAGCGCCGCCTCCACCACGGCCTCGCGGCGCTGCGTGTCGCGTTTGACCGCCAGGTCCACCGACTCGTCGACGCTCTGCGCCACCTTCCACACGATCTGCTCGAGCACGTCGCGGTCGGGCAGGTCGTAGTCGATGACGGCCAGCTCTTTTTCGATCTCGGGCGGGAAGTTCGCCACCGGGCTCAACAACACCGCGTGCTGGTTGTAGTCGCCCTCTTTGAACTGCCGGTGGAGATCCCGCAGCCGCCGCACGATCGACGGGTCTTTGAGGTACGGGTGGTAGTCCCGCAGCACGCAGATGACGTCGTCTTCGAAGTTCGAGATGAAGTCCAGGGCCTTCAGCGGGTCGCGCAGGTCGCTGAAGCTCGGCCCGCCGTCCAGGCTCACGAAGCCCTCGGTGATCGACCACGCCATGACCTT
>CAZNZH010000701.1:0-3450 GCA_964577445.1 uncultured Myxococcales bacterium | reverse complement strand
TCCGCCTCGCCCCGGTCGGCTTGACAGCCCGAAAACCTCCACGCAAACTCGCCCCCGCCCAACTCACTGGGCCGTTTTTTTTCGAGGTCCTCATGAAGAAGATGCTTGCTGTGGTACTGGTCGCTGGCTTCTTGGGTGGTTGCGCATATGGCGGCGTCGCCGTCAATGCAGCCGGTGACCGCGCTGTGATCGCCCGCAACGACTCGCTCCTCTTCGGCGCCCTGCGCAAGGTCATCGTCTGCAAGGTCGATGCACAGGGCCTCTCGAACTTTTCCTCGAGCGAAACGCCGTAGTCGAGTCGGGACGCGTGGGGAGGCCCCACCAGGTTCAGAATCGAGTCGGAACGGGTGGGGCCTCCCCACCCCGTTCAGTGGTCGCACATGTCCCGCGTTTTCGTTGTGGCTGTCAGTGTTCTGGTCACCAGTGTACTCGTCGTCCTTCAGACAGCGCGGGCGGAACCCGGGCCGGCCGTGGGTCCGGCTAGCGCTGCGACACCCCCATTAGCCCCACCCGAGGAGCAGCCCGCTTCGCCTGCGGTCGCGCCGCGCTATCAAGCGACGAAGCAACTGCGTGGGGATCTCTCATTGGAGGGCGGCCTCGGATACGGGGTGGGCGACCATGAGCACCTCGCGGGCCTCGGCCGGATCCGGGCGGGGCTGCTGCTGGTCGACAGTACGGATCTTGCCTCGCCGGTGTTCTGGTGCGTTGGCGTGACCGGAGAGATCTCGGGCATCGGGCGCCCCGTGGTCGGCCTCCAATTTGAGGTGCTCGGGATGCGCACTGGTGCTGCATTGCAACTCGGTGCTGGCGTAGACACCGGCGGCGAGCCGGCGGGCATGGTCGCCCTTGGATGGAGCCTCTTTGCCATCGAGGGACAGCTTCGGCGGAGCGACGTAGGGCTTTATGGCGCAGGCTTCCTGAAGATCAGGCTGCCGCTCGGCGCCATCATTTGGGCGGCGAAGTAGACCTCGGCCATAGGCCATCTCTGCAGGCGCTCATTCGGCCCGACGCCCTGCCAAGCGTCAGATGCCTGCTCTCACTCGCCGGTAGCCCGGCGCCGCGAGGTGGCCCCGTCGCCGCTGGCACCTTCGGCGATCGCTGTCGGCGATTGCCCCGGGTGGCCCAAACCGCTATTCGATGCGGCGATGCCCTTCGCCCCACCCCGCCCGCGCCTCGACACCGTGCTCGCCCTGGTCCCGCCCGACGCGCGCGCCGTCGCCGACATCGGCTACGACCACGGCCTGCTCATGCTGCGCCTCGCCCGCGAGCGCCCGGCCATCCGCCTCTACGGCGTCGAGCGGCTCCCCGACCGCGCCGGCGCCATGCACCAACGCCACCCAGCCGAGGTCTCCGCCCTCGCCGAGCGCCTCACCCTGCTGGTCGGCGACGGCCTCGCCCCCCTGCCCGCCGGCGCCGTCGGTTGCGTCGTCATCGCGGGGCTGTCCGACCGCTCGCTGGTGGCCATCCTCGAGCGCGCCCGCGCCACCCTGCCGACCCTGCGCCGCATCGTCTTATGCCCCGCCCGCGTCGAGGCCACCCTGCGCCCCGCCCTCCCCCGCCTGGGCCTGCGCATCGTCGACGAGCGCATCGCCGCCGAGCACCGCCGCACCTGGGACGTCATCGCCGTCGAGCCCGCCGAGCCCGCCGACATCCCCGAACCCCCAGACGCCACCTCGCTCTTTTGGGGCCCGCTCATGGTGGCCAGGCGCGATCTCGGGCTGGCCTATCACCTCGACCACCTCGCCCGCGTCTACGCCCCAGCCTTCGCCCACCACCTCAAGGGCCACCGCCTCCCCGACGGCAGCCTCACCCCGCTGGGCCAAAAGCTCGCGCTCCTCCCAGCCCTCCGCGCCCGCGCCGCGACATGGCCGTCCGCCCACGCGGATTGAACGTGTGCAGGGCCGACCGGGAGCCCGCCGTACTATGGACCCCCGCAGCGTCCGGCCGTAGTCTCAGGCTCGGCGCGCTTGGCGTGGAATTCTGACTGCGGAAGGGAGCGACTCGCATGGACACGGAGCTCATCGTGGCCAATCCGGGCGTCATGCTGGGCAAGCCCGTGATTCGAGGGACCCGCATCACCGTGGAACACGTCCTTGAGCGTCTCGCGGCGGGCGATTCGGTCGACGACTTGACTCAGGCGCACCCGCGCTTGACCCCCGAGTCCATCCGCGCCGCCCTGCAGTTCGCCGCGTCGCGGATGAAGAGCGAGCTCGTCGAGTCCACGCGGCCTTCCTGAGCGTGCGATGTCTCGCGGATGAGAACGTCGATCGGGCCATTGTCCTGGCGCTGCGGGCTGGCGGCCACGATGTGGTGTACGTCGCGGAACTGGCGCCCGGTATCGGTGACGAGGAAGTCCTGGCCGTCGCGCAGGAGCAGCGTCGGTTGTTGATCACCTGTGACAAGGACTTCGGCGAGCTTGTCTACCGACAGCAGAGGGCGACCTCGGGCGTCCTGCTTCTCCGGCTCGCCGGTGTCGACGCCGCGGCCAGCCGCGTCCTCATCGCCGAGGCGCTGGCGCTGCACGAGCAGTCCCTATCGTGGGCCTTCAGCGTGTTGACAGAAGACGCACTGCGTATCCGCCCCCGACCTGGCCACGCCTGACGGACTGTAGGCGCGGCGGTCGGTGCGGAAGGCCCACCTCCCGCACCGACCGCTGCCACGGAGCCCAGGCCACCGTCGGACAGCGAGAGAATGGCCCAAGGCCTGCGAAATCCGCAGGCTCGCGCCTGCGGATCTCGCAGTCGAGGGTGCTCCATCGCCTCACCCAACGCGCGGGCACCTCGAGATACGCCAGCCCGCGCCTGACTTTTCGGTGCCGACGGCGGCGGCGGCGAGGCGTTGGCACGGGTGTTGCTCTAGTTCCCTGTCAGCACGGGGCAGTCGCCTCTGCAACACAGGAGAATGTCATGGCTCGCCGACTCACCAACGTCTCTATGCTCAAGGGCTTCCTCATCGCCGGCCTGCTGGCCCTCGCCGGCCCCGCGTTGGCGGCTCCAGGCCCCAGCGCTCACTCGAAGGCGAAGGCGAGCAAATACAGCAAGGGGCCCGCGGTGGTGGTCACCACCCAGGCGCCGAAGGGCAAGGCGAAGCGGCGTGACCGAGTGACCGTGGTCGCCGCGCCCAAGGTGGTCGTCCGCGGACAACCGCGAGTCACGGTGAGCTACCGCCCGCAGGTCGTCGTCGTCGCGCCGCGGGTGGTGCAGCAGCGTCCCTCGCAGGTGCAGCAGCGTCCCTCGCAGGCGCAGCAGCGTCCCTCGCAGGTGCAGCAGCGTCCCTCGCAGGCGCTGCGCTTGCGGCTGGAGCGCGCCCAGGTCAGCGGTCGGCTGAACAAGCGCGAGCTGCGCAGCCTGGTGACGGCGCTCGAGCGGGTCGAGGCCGCCGAGCGGCGCTTCTTTCGGGGCGACCGGCGCCTGGACCGCCGCGAGCTGCGCACCCTGGCGCGGCTTGAGG
>CAZNZH010000700.1:2250-3450 GCA_964577445.1 uncultured Myxococcales bacterium | reverse complement strand
GTGCCGTCGGTGCAGGTGTCGACTTCGCAGGGATCGACGAGGCAGTTCACCGGCGCCGAACCGTCGACGCAGCCGCACTTGTCGCCGCAGCAGTTGTAGCGGTGACGCAGCCATCGGATCTGATCGGGGTCGAGGGTTCGCAGCAGGACGTTGTAGCTGCAGCCTCCGACCGCGTGGGTCGCGACCCCCGACGAGGTCTTGGCGGCGTTGCTGTGGACGAGGTAGCCGCCGCCCTTGACAAACACCGCGCCGCAGTCCGCGGCGGCCGAGGGCGTCGACAGGATGATGTGCTGGCCGCGCGTCACGCAGCCCTTGTAGGTGCGCAGGACCGTCGCGCGGTAGTAGCGGGTCTGGCCGATGGTCACGCTGACCCCGATGCGGGCCGCGAACACCTCGTCGGCGCTGCCGTAGGAGCTGACGAGATCCGCCTCGACGCACGAGCACTCTTCGAGCGGTGGTGCGATGGCCCACGCGGGGGCGCTGGCGAGGAGGGCGACCGCTGTCAGGGCGGTCATGGCGATGCGGTGCATGGTGACTCCGGCGGGGCGACGTCTGCTGGGAGGTGCGACGAGGCGCGTGGGCCCATGGTAGGAGGGCGGCGGCGTTGCGGCAAGTGGCGCGCGGAGACGTGATACACCACCGCACTTCACCGGCGCGGGCGTCGCGACGACGCCGGGCGGGATCCCCCTGGGCGAGCGGAGGCGGACGTGGCGGACGGCGATCTTGAGGTCCTGAGGCGGGCCGCGCGCGCAGAGGCCGCGTCGGCGTCGATGCCCATCGACGCCGACGCCTACGCGCGCGTCGGGCGCGACCCGCTGGAGCCGCTGCTCGGGAGCGGCGATCTCGCATCCCCCATCGGCTTTTTGGGCCGCGACCCGGGGCGCGACGAGGTGCGCTTGATGCAGCCGCTCATCGGGGCCGGCGGCCGGCTGGTCCGCGGCGCGCTGGGTCGCGCGCGCGATGGCGTCGAGCCCGCGGGCGAAGAGGCGATGCTGCGCGCCGGCGACGGGGTCTTCTTCTCGAACACCGTCCCGTACAAGCCCCTCGGCAACAAGGCCAGGAGCATGGGGGTGAAGCGCCGGTTTTTGCCGATCATCCGGTCTCTCCTGGTCGATGTGTGGCAGGGCGCCGAGCTGATCACCTTGGGGACCGTCGCGTTTGATTGGTTCGCCATCGACGCTGAACCCACGACCCGGGAGG
>CAZNZH010000700.1:0-2240 GCA_964577445.1 uncultured Myxococcales bacterium | reverse complement strand
AGGCGGTGGCTGCCCACTGGAAGCGTGGGGATCGCTACGAGGCCTCGCTCGAGATCGAGATCGCCAGCCCGAGATCGGGCCGCGTCCGCACGATCCGGCTGCACCCCCTGCCGCACCCCTCGCCGCTCAACGCCACGTGGTTTCAGCGCTTTCCGGCGCTGCTCGACGCCCGCCTCGCCGCCTTGGCCGGCGCCGGCATCAAGCCCACCGGATGAACCGCCATTCACCTTGCCCGCGTCCGGGGCGCCTGGGCATAGTGCCGCGGTGAGCACCCACCCCCATGAGCCCGGCGCCGATCGCGGCGACGGCGGCCACGACCACGGCGGCCACGCGCACGGTCTCGGCGACGTCCAGGGTCGCAGCCAGGCTCTGCGCTTCGTGCTGCTGCTGAACGTGGGATTTCTGGTCGTGGAGATCGTCGTCGGCCTGCTGACCAACTCCCTGGCGCTGCTCGGCGACGCGCTCCACATGGGCACCGACGTGGCCGCGCTCTTGCTCGCCCTCGCCGCCGAGCGACTCAGCCTCCTCTCCGGCGGCCCGGCCCACACCTTCGGCTACCGGCGCGCGCCGACCCTCGCCGCCTTCGGCAACGCCCTGACCATGGTCGCGTTGGTGGTCGTGCTGGCGTTCGAAGCCATAAGCCGGCTGGACGCACCGCCCGAGATCCCCGCTTGGCCCGTCCTCGCCGCCGGTGTGGTCGGCCTGCTCGTCAACCTCGGCAGCGCCGCGGTCCTGCACCAGCGAGCGGGTCACAGCCACAACATGCGCGGCGCGATGCTGCACATGCTCGCTGACGCGCTCGGCTCGGTCGCGGTCATCATCTCGGCGCTGGTCATCGGCATCACCGGCTGGCTCGCCATCGACCCGATCATCACCCTCGCCATCGCCGCGCTGATCCTGGCCGCCACCTGGCCGCTCTTGCGCGACGCCGGGCGCACGCTCTTGCAGATCTCCCCACCCTCCATGGACATGAACGCGGTCCGCGAGAGCCTGGCGCGCCACCCCGAGGTCGCCTGCGTCGAGGATCTCCACGCCTGGGAGCTGGACGCGGGCTACCTCGTGGTCACGGTGTGCGTCCATGTGCGCTGCGACAGCCTCGAGGCCTGCGAGGTCCTGCGCCAGACCATCCGGCACGAGCTGACCCACCGGTTTGCGGCGATGCACCTCACCCTGGAGATGATCGCCGAGACCGATCACCCGGCCCTACCCGAGCGCCCCTGCACCGGCGGGCTCTAGGGCGGCGGCGGGGCCGAGCCCACCCCCGCGGCCACGGCGAGCTCAGCGGTTTCGGTACCACTCACGCCACAGCCCGTAGTCGTCGCCGAAGCGATTGCCGGTCTGGTAGGCGAGGGCCTCGCCGACGACCCGCCGAAACGCCGCGTCATCGGCGCGCACCGCGTCGATGAGCGGGCTGATGGAGGGGCTGAACTTCACGAAGGTCAGGCCGTCGGCGGCCGCGGTCCGAACGCGCGGCACGGGGTCGCGCAGGGCCTCGACGAGCGCGGGCCCGATCACCTCGTCGCCGGACATCCCGAGGCCCAAGACGGCCTCGAGGCGCACGTCCGGCTCGGCGTCTTTCGCGGCCGCCATGAGGCTCTGCAAGACCCGCGTGTCGCCCTTGGTGGGACGATTTCCCAGGGCGCGAACCGCCGCGGCCCGCACCGGCCCGCTGGCGTCGGCGGCGGCGTGGAGCAGGGTCTTGGTGATGGCCGCCTTGGCCGCCTTGCTCTTGTAGCGCTGGGTGAGCTCGGCGATGGCCATGGTGCGGATCGTCGGGCCGACGCTTGGGTTGAGGACCGTCTTGCCCAGCAGCGCTGTGCCTTTGTCGGTGGCGTCGGCGCCGAGCAGCGTCACGGCCAGGATCTGCCCGCCCTGGGCCATCCGCGGCAGCGCATGGGCGACCGGCAGCAGCGCGCTGGGGCCGGCGTCGCGCAGGGTCGACAACGCCTCCATGCAGCGCGAGGCCTTGATATCGTTACAGCGCGTGAGATCGCCCACCGCGGCCGACACCGCGCGCGCGTTGGGGGCCGCGGCGGCGGCTGCGCTGAGCGACGTCAGGATGGCGAGGGCGAGCGTCAACACCGCCCGACCATACCGGGCAGCGCGGGCCGGACCAAGGGGCATCACGGGCGCACAGCGCGGTCGGCGGTGAACGCGCCGCCAGGCGTTCGCGGGGCCGCGAGGTGGCGATCCAACCACACCGCGGCGTCGGAGGCGGCCGCGGTCGCTCCGCGTGTGGG
>CAZNZH010000699.1:0-3452 GCA_964577445.1 uncultured Myxococcales bacterium | reverse complement strand
GCGACCCGGCGACGGGCTGCGCCAGCGCGCCGATCTCCTGCGACGACTCGAACGCTTGCACCATCGACTCCTGCGACCCGGCGACCGGGTGCGCGAACGTGGACGTGAACTGCGACGACAGCGACGCCTGCACCGTGGACACCTGCGACGTGGCGACGGGCTGCACCGCGACGCCGCTCGACTGCGACGACGACGAGCCGTGCACCGACGACCTGTGCGACTCGGCCTCCGGTTGCTACCAGGAGCCGACGAACTGTGACGATGGCGACATCTGCAACGGCGGCGAGGCGTGCGAACCCGGCGAGGGCTGCTACACCGTCGACAACAGCGCCACCTTCGTCGAGGGCTTCGAGTCCGGCGCGCTCGGCTGGAGCACGGGGACCATCGAAGCGACCGGCGGCGATGAGGGGCAGACCTCGATCAACCTGTGGCAGATCACCGACACCTCCGGCGGCGACGACCCCGTCGTCTTCGACAGCTTGGCCTTCGGCACGCCCAATACCGGCAGCGCAGGCTACGAGCACAGCTTCCTCGAGAGCCCGTCCTTCGACCTGCGAAACGGCGGCGTCATCTCGTTTCGATCGTTCGTGGCCAACGAGGACGCCGGTCTCGACATCGACTCCAACAGCGGCGGCACGGACATTGAGACCCCGACGGGGCCGGACGTGAGCCTCCACCTCGGCCCGACCGGGCTCATGCTCAGCGTGGGCCCCGGCGACGGGCTGCCGCCGCTGCTCATCCCCGGCGTGCTGCGAGAGAGCGGCTTTGACCGCGAGAGCTTCCAGGTCTCCTACGACGGCGGCTTCTCGTGGAAGACGCTGCTGGGCATCGGCGACCCGCGCTGGAACACGCAGGAGCAGTGGCTGACCTTCGAGGTCCGCGTCGCGGCCGACCTGGCGACGGAGGACACGCGCTTTCGCTTCGTCTACGACACCGTCGACGCCTGCTGCGGCGTGGAGCTCAAGGGTGGCGTCATCGGGGCCAGCGTCGAGGGTTGGTTCATCGACGACTTCATCGTGTCCACCTCCGACGCGCTCGTCTGCGATGACTCAAACGGCTGCAGCGCGGACCTGTGCGATCCGGTCTTGGGCTGCCTGCATCAGGGATTTTCGGCGGATTCCTGCGACGACGGCGACGTCTGCACCCAAGAGTTCTGCGTGGAGTGGCTCGGCTGCCTCAACCTCAGCTTGGCGAATCAATGCGACATCGGGACGGACTGTCTCGCGGGCGTCTGCGACCCAGCGGTGGGCTGCACCTTCGTCTACGAGTCGACGAGCACCGTGGACCCGATGGACGCGGTGGGCGGCTGGACGACGGGTGTCCTCGATGAAGGCTCACCGAACAGTTGGGCGCTCGGCACATCGCTCGGTGGCGCCGACCCGACGACGCTGGACAGCTCCGCGTGGGTCAACAGCAACGGATTCGCCAGCTTGGGCCTGGAGAGAAGCTACCTCCAGAGCCCGCCCTTCAGCACCCGCGACGGCGCGCGTATCTCGTTTACTACGCTCTCGGTCACCGCGCCCTTTGAGACCGACGAGGGCGGCATCGAGACCGGCGATGAGCAGAGGGTCGACGTCTCGTTTGACGGCGGCGCGACCTGGGACAATTGGTTCGGCCGCGGCGAGGGCACGCTACCCTCCGGCCAACTCCAGCCCATCGAGTTCACCATCGAGCGCGGCGAGGGCACCGCGAACACCGTCGTCCGGTTCGTCTTTGTCAGCCACGGGCCGCAGACGACCGACTTCTCCGACCGCGGCTGGGCCATCGACGACTTCAGCGTGGAGTCGCCGCTGATCTATGACCCGTGCGATGACGGGCTCGACTGCACGGCCGACGCCTGCGTGCCGTACTACGGCTGCACCTTCGAGGACACCTGCGACGACGACGACGCCTGCACCTCGGAGCATTGCGGCGTGGAGGGCTGCGTCTACGAGCCCGTCCATTGCGACGACGGCGACCTCTGCACCCTGGACCTGTGCGACCCCGCCACCGGCTGCACCTACGCGCCGGCCGCCGACTGCGACGACGAGAACCCCTGCTCCTACGACGCCTGCAACCCAGCCACCGGCGCCTGCGGCCACGCCGCGGTCTGCGGCGACGTGGGCTGCGAGCCGAGCACCGGCGAGTGCCTGGACTGCGGCGACCAGCTCCGCGACTTCGACGCGCCACCGCTCCCGGTCGATCCGGCGGCCACCACCTGCAATACACTCGCCGTAAACGGCAGCATCGAGTGGCAGGGGCTGACCCTGACCCACTCCGCCACCGCGGGCGGCCTCAGCGGATGCCGCGCGCCGACCACCGCCTCGCCTGGCGACCTCTACATCGGCGCTACGAACCTGGACACCGGCTCGGTCACCATCACCTTCCCGACGCCGGTCACCTACGCCAGCTTCTACGCCCGCGACTACCTCAACTACACGACCGTCGTCGGCCCGTGG
This sequence comes from uncultured Myxococcales bacterium, assembly GCA_964577445.1. Taxonomy (GTDB): domain Bacteria; phylum Myxococcota_A; class UBA9042; order PHBI01; family JACKFB01; genus JACKFB01. The sequence continues at coordinate 1,014 of CAZNZH010000699.1, read as the reverse complement.
AACGTCACCGTCTCCTGGGAGGGCGGCAGCCAGACCTTCGCCGTCCCGACCGGCGACAATTACGCGCCAGTAGGGCTGGAGTTCGCCTCCGAGATCACCGCCCTGGTCTTCACGACCTCGGACACCACGGCCGAGGGCGTCGGCATCTCGTTCGGCTTGGACAACCTGAGCTGGACGCCCGGCACGCCCTGCCCGGGCAGCTTCTGCGGCGACGGCTACTGCGGTGAGGATGAGAGCTGCTCGGACTGCCCCGGCGACTGCGGCAACTGCGACCCCGGCGACTGCTGCGAGCCTCAGAGCGGCATCACCGGCTGCAGCGAGTCCGCTATTGAGTCCTGCGTCTGCGCGTTCGACTCCTGGTGCTGTGACACGCAATGGGACGAGATCTGCGTCGAACACGTCGCCGCCGAGTGCGGCTACAACTGCGCGGCCCAGTGCGGCGATGGCTCCTGCGACCTCAACGCCTCGGAGAACTGCTACACTTGCTCACTGGACTGCGGCGTCTGTGACCCGTGCAGCGTCGTCGAGTGCGACCCGATCTCGGGCTGCACTTTCTCGCCCAACCCCCAGTGCTACATGACGTTCGGCTTCACCAGCACGTGGTCCGATGCCCGCGATCTCTGTCAGGATTACGGTGGCTACCTCGTGAGCATTGGTGACGCCCAGGAGAACGCCTTCATCCGCGATCTCGCGACCTCGCAATGCGACGTGAGCGACTTCTTCATCGGGCTGACCGACGAGGTGGAAGAGGGCAACTTCGTCTGGACCGACGGAAGCCCCCTCAACTACACGAACTGGCAGCCGGGTGAGCCGTCGAACAGCAACGACGAGGACTACGTCGAGATGTGGTCAGGAGGCACGTGGAATGACCAAGGCGTGAACGTCAGCAGGCCCTGCGTCATCTGTGAGTTCAACAGCCCGGCCGGCCCGTCGCTCACGGGGTTCTAGCCAGTCTCCTGCTTAGAAGGTGTTCCCATATTCTCCCGTCGCGTGGCTGGCTCATGTCTTTTCAGG
>CAZNZH010000698.1:0-3454 GCA_964577445.1 uncultured Myxococcales bacterium | reverse complement strand
GGAGGGACGCCGCTGGCGATGTGGGCCACGAGGTCGTAGCCGCCGTAGACCATGGTCATGCGGCCGGGGGCGAGGGCGTGGAGGAGGGCGGCGCCGGCCAAGATCGCCAGGAGAATGCTGGCTTCTTGGCGGTGCGTCTCGGCGGCGGCGCGGGCTTGGGACAGCGCGCGAGCGGCCATGGCGAGCAGGATGATGAGGCTCGCGGCGGCGGCTCCGGTGGCCACGCGCAGGCGGGCGCGGGCGCCGGGGGGTTGTCGGCTGAGGCGGGGCCAGGTCGGCGGCGCGCTGGGCGTGGCGATGGCGCTGCTCAGGCGCCAGCCGCTGCGCTCTGCGCGCTCGAGGTCGGCGGCGAGGGCGGCGATGGCGCCGGCGAGGGCGGGTGAGACGGCGGCGCGGCCGGAGACCTCGAGGGCGTGGTGGCCGGTTCGCAGGTAGGCGGCGCCAGCGCTGGCGTCGAGCGCGCGGACGACGCGGGTCGCGCCGTCGCAGCGGAAGGGGACGACCAGGGCGGCGTCGTCCAGGCGGGCGGGGCCGCGCTCGCAGTCGCCGAGCTGCGCGGGCGTGACCAGGGCGGACGGGACGTCGGGCAGCGGGAGGGGCGCGCCCAGGGGGAGGGCGATGGCCGCGGCGACGCCGGCGACCAGCGCCAGCGCGGTGGTGCGCGAGCGGGACTGGCGGGCGCTGTAGGCCAGGAGCGCGGCGGCCAGGAGCCCGGCGGCCAGCCAGGGCCAAGGGGGCGCGGGCACGGCGTCGGCGGGCACGGCGAGGGCGGGGCCGTCGCGCGAGGCGGGGTGCCAGCCGAGGCGCTCGGCGCTCTGCTCGAGCCAGGCGTCGCGGGGCGCCAACTGGAGGCCGCTGAACACCCAGCGGGCGGCTCGCTCCGGCTCGCCGCGCTCCCGCGCCGCGGCCGCGATGACCGCGTGCCGCCGCGGGCCCATCGGCTCGCGCGCGGCGGCGTCCAGGGCGGGCTCGGGGAGGGTGCCGCCAGCCGCCAGATAGACCGAGAGCAGGCCGGGCGCTGCGGTCGCGGGCGGCTTGAGGGATGGTTGGACCTGGGCCGGCCTCAGCTCCCCGCGCGCGGCCAGCGCCAGGGCTTGCTCGAGGGTCATCGGGCTGGCGTGGGCCGCCGCAGCGGGGGGCTCCGCGCGCACGCTCGGCCACGCCAGCAGCGCGAGCGCTGCGACGCAAAACGCGAGGCGGTGGCTGGCTTCTCTTGGCTCGGGCGCGGGGCAGGGCGCGGGCGCGGTGTGCTTGAGACCCTTCATCGGCGCTGAGCCTGGGGCAGCCAGCCCGCGCCGGCAAGTCGTCGCGGCCGGTCTACGCGTTCGTCGCCGCGTTCGTCGCCGCCGCCGGAGCCTTCGCCGCCCCGAACCGCGCGTAGATGGTCGGCAGCACGAAGAGGGTCAGCAGCATCGAGGTCACCAGCCCGCCCATGACCACCGTGGCGAGGGGGCGCTGCACCTCCGCACCCGCGCTCACGGCGATGGCCATGGGCGCGAACCCGATGATGTCGGTGAGGGCCGTCATCAGCACGGCACGCAATCGCAAGCTGGCCCCCACCCGCGCCGAGTCTTCCAGGGACTCGCCGCGCTGCCGGAGCTCCTCGAGCGTCGCGACCAACACCACGCCGTTCATCACCGCGATGCCGAAGAGCGCGATGAAGCCGACCGCCGCCGAGATGGAGAAGGGGTAGCCGCGCAGGGTCAGGGCGATGAGGCCGCCCGACATCGCGAGCGGGACGTTCAGGTAGATCATGAGGCTCAGGCGCGTCGACCCGAAGGTCGTGTAGAGCAAGACGAAGATCAGCAGCAGCGCGATGGGGACCAGGACCACCAAACGACTCGACGCCGCCTGGAGATTTTCGAACTGGCCGCCCCACTCGAGCGTCCAGCCGGCGGGCAGCGCCACGGTCTCGTCGAGCGCGGTCTGGGCCTCGGCGACGAAGGAGGCCAGGTCGCGGCCGCGCACGTTGGCCTCGACGTTGATGCGGCGGCTGATGCGGTCGCGGCTGATCTGCGCCGGCCCTTCTTCCACCGTGATCTTCGCGAGCTGCGACAGCGGGATCTGCCGCGGCGCGCCGCCGTCCGGTGCTGGCGCGGCGACGCGGAGGTCGCGGATGCGGTCGAGGTCGGCGCGCACGCTGCTGTTGAAACGCACCTGCAAATCAAAGCGCTTCTGCCCCTCCAGCACCGTGCCGACGGTCTTGCCGCCGACGGCCTCGACGACGTCCAGCACCGCCTCGGCGTTGAGCCCGTAGCGGGCGATGGCGGCGCGGTCGATGCTGACGCGCAGCATGGGCAGCCCCTGGGTCTGCTCGGCCTTCACGTCGGCGGCTCCGCGGATCCCCGACAGCACCGCGACCATCTCGTCGGCCTTCGACTTCAGCAGGTCGAGATCGTCGCCGTAGATGTGCACGGCGACGTCCGAGCGCACGCCCGAGATCAGCTCCTGCACGCGCAGCTCGATGGGCTGCGAGTAGCTGAAGATGGCGCCCGGCACATGCCTCTGCATGGCGTCGTCGATGGCCTCGACCAGCGCCTCTTTGGTCTCGAAGCGCCACTCGTCCTTCGGTTTCAGGATGATGAAGGTGTCGCTGATCTCGACGCCCATCGGGTCGGTGGCGATCTCGGCGCGCCCGGTGCGCGAGACCACGGTCTCGACCTCGTTTGGGAACTCGTCGAGCATCACGCGCTCGGCGATCGTGCTGATGGCGTTCGATTGAGCCAGGGAGATGCTGGGCAATCGCCAGATCTGCATCGCGATGGAGCCCTCGTCCAGGCGCGGGATGAACTCGGCGCCCAAAAACGGGATGAGGGCGAGGCTGGCGGCGAAGATCCCGACCGCGGCGGCCATGGTGACCGCCTTGAAGCGCAGCGTCAGCGCCAGCAGCGGCTCGTACGCGCGTTTGGCCAGCCGGTAGAGGATGGGCTCTTTGTCGGAGACCTTGTGCATGAAGAGCGTCGCCAGCACGGGCATCAGCGTCAGGGCGCAGATGAGCGAGCCGCCCAGCGCGAAGACGACCGTCAGCGCCATCGGCTGAAACATCTTCCCCTCGATGCCGCGCAGCCCGAGGATCGGCAGGTAGACGATCATGATGATGCCGACCGCGAACACCACGGGGCGGGCGACCTCGTGGGCGGCCGCGCGCACCTTGTCGGCATGCGTGACGCTCGTGTCGTGGCGCCGCTGATACAGCGTCCGCGCGATGTTCTCGATCATCACCACCGAGCCATCGACGATGAGCCCGAAGTCGATGGCGCCCAGGCTCATCAGGTTGCCCGACAGCCCCGCCATCTCCATCGCGGTGAACGCCACCAGCATCGACAGCGGGATCGACGACGCCACGATGAGGCCGCCGCGCAGATTGCCCAGCAGCAGCAGCAGCACGACGATGACCAGCAGCCCGCCCTCGACCAGGTTGCGCGCGACCGTCCCGATGGTGCTCTCCACCAGC
>CAZNZH010000697.1:0-3455 GCA_964577445.1 uncultured Myxococcales bacterium | reverse complement strand
GCTGCCGGGCGAGGACGCAGCGCTCACCGAGCGGCTGCGCGCCATGGTCGCCGCGGGCGCTCGCGTGAACCTGAACCATCTGGGCGAGGCCATCGTCGGCGAGGCCGAGGCCGCGCGGCGACTGGAGACGATCACCCACAACATCGCGCGGCCCGAGGTGGCGTCGGTCTCCGTCAAGATCTCAGCGATCTGCTCGCAAATAGAGCTGCTGGCCTGGGACGAGACCCTCGCGCTGCTGGCCGAGCGCCTGGGCGGCCTGGTCCGCGCCGCCCAAGCCCGCCCGAACCCGCCGCTGGTCTACCTGGACATGGAGGCATACAGCGACCTCGGCCTGACCGTGGCGCTCTTTCAGCGCGTCCTGGACACCCCCGAGTTCACGAGCGCCTCCGCCGGCATCGCGCTCCAGGCCTACTTGCCAGATGTCCTCGCAGTGCAGCAAACGCTGCTGGACTGGGCCCGCGCGCGGGTCGCCCGCGGCGGCGCGCCCCCGCGTCTGCGCCTCGTCAAAGGCGCGAACCTCGCCATGGAGCAGGTCGACGCCTCGCTCCACGGCTGGCCCCAGGCGCCCTTCCCCGCGAAATCGCTGGTCGACGCCAACTTCAAGCGCATGGTGGCCCTGAGCACTCAGCCCGAAAACGCGGCCGCCCTGCACCTCGGTATCGCGACGCACAACGTGTTCGACGTCGCCCACGGCCTCGTCCTGCGCGCGCTGTACGCCACCGAAGCCCACGTCGGCTTCGAGATGCTCGAGGGCATGGCCGAGCCCACCCGCCGCGTCGTCCAAGCCCTCGCCAACGACCTCCTGGTCTACGCCCCCGCCGTCGCCGCCGACGAGCTACAGAGCGCCATCGCCTACCTGATTCGCCGCTTCGACGAGAACTCGGGTCCCGAGAACTTCCTCGGTCGGTGCGCCGCCGTGGCCCCAAATAGTCAGGCGTGGGCTGACGAATCGGCGCGCTTCTCCGCCTCGCTCGCCGCCGCAAGGGCGCTGGACTCGCGCCCCCGCCGCACCCAGGACCGGCGCGTCGCGGCAGCCCCGCCCGAGATCGGTAGCCCCTTCGCAAACGAGCCCGACACCGACTGGTCGCTGCCCCACAACCGCACCTGGATCCACGACGAGCTGGCCCGCTGGCAAGCCTCCGCCGCCACCGCCGCCTTCCGCGTCCCGCTGGTCATCGCCGGCGACACCCTCACCGAAGGCCCCGCCGGTGTCCGCCCCGGCACCGACCCGTCCCGCCCCGGCGCCGCGCTCTACCAGACCGCCCTGGCCGACGAAGCCCTCGTCTCCCGCGCTCTCGACGCCGCCCGCGCCGCCGCCCCCCGCTGGTCCGCCCTCGGCCTGCCCGCCCGCGCCCGCCTGCTCGCCGCCGCCGCCCAAGGGCTCCGCGCCGCCCGCGGCCCCCTCATCTGCGCCATGCTCGCCGACGCCGCCAAGGCCATCCCCGAGGGCGACCGCGAGGTCTCCGAGGCCATCGACTTCGCCGAGTACTACCACCGCGCGCTCCGCGACCACCTCGCCTCCGCCGAGCTCACCGCCGCCCCCCTCGGCGTCGTCGTCGTCACCCCGCCCTGGAACTTCCCCCTCGCCATCGCCGCCGGCGGCGTCTTCGCGGCCCTGGCCGCCGGCAACGCCACCATCCTCAAACCCGCCCCCGAGACGGCGCTGGTCGCCCACCACCTCGCCGAGATCCTCTGGGCCGCCGGCGTCCCCCGCGACGCGCTCCAGCTCATCCACTGCCACGACGAGCCCGTCGGCACTGCGCTTATCGCCGACCCCCGCGTCGACGCCGTCGTCCTCACCGGCGCCTCCGCCACCGCCCGCAAGTTCGCCGCCTTGGCCCCAACCCGCCCGCTCTTCGCCGAGACCGGCGGCAAAAACGCCATCATCGTCAGCGCCCTGGCCGACCGCGATCTCGCCATCAAACACGCCCTCGCCTCAGCCTTCGGCCACGCCGGCCAAAAATGCAGCGCCGCCAGCCTCCTCATCGCCGAAGCCGAGGTCTACGACGACCCCGCCTTCCTCGCCCGCCTCACCGACGCCGCCGCCAGCCTCCACGTCGGCAGCGCCCACGACCCCCGCGCCGTCGTGACCCCGCTGATTCACCCGCCCGAGGGCCCACTGCGGCGCGCCCTGACCCAACTCGACCCCGGCGAAAGCTGGATCCTACAGCCCCGCCAAGACCCCGAAAACCCGGCGCTTTGGTCCCCCGGCATCAAGATCGGCGTCGAACCCGGCTCATTCACCCACCAAACCGAGCTCTTCGGCCCCGTCCTGGCGGTGATGCGCGCCCGCGACCTCGACCACGCCATCGCGCTCGCCAACGCCACCCCCTACGGCCTCACCTCCGGCCTCAGCAGCCTCGACGTCCGCGAGCACACCCGCTGGCTAGCCGCCATCGACGCCGGCAACTGCTACATCAACCGCACCATCACCGGAGCCATCGTCCAGCGCCAACCCTTCGGAGGCCGCAGAGCCTCGTCCTTCGGCTACGGCACCAAAGCAGGAGGCCCCGACTACGTCCTCCAGCTCTGCCACCTCCAAGACGCCGCCCCGCCCCGAGCGCTCGAGAAACCACCGCCCGAGCTCGAGCCGCTCCTAAAAGCCATGAAAACCCTGGTAGAACCGTCCGCCCGCCCGTCGCTAGACCGCGCCGCCGCCAGCTACGCCCACGCCTGGGAGCACTGGTTCGCAAAGTCCCACGACCCCGCGCAATTGCTCGGCCAACACAACCACCTCCGCTACCAGCCGCGCCCAGGAGTGCTCCTCCGAATCGAACCCAATGCCACCGCAGCGGATCTCGGGCTGGCGCTCCTCGCAGCCGCCATCGCCAGAATCGAACTGGCAATCTCCCTAGCCCCCGCCCACCCGAAAGCAGCGCCCCTCAGCCTCCCCGGCGCCCAACCAGCCCCAACCATCGAGACCGCCGAAGCCCTAGCCGCCCGCCTCCCAGCCACCACCAAGCACCTGCGAGTCCTCGGCACCGTCCCCGCCACCCTAGCCGCCCGCGCCGCAGCCCTGGACATCACCCTAGACCCGCGTCCGCCTGTGAGCCTCGGCCGCGTCGAGTTAACCCGCTGGCTCCAAGAGCAGAGCGTGTCGTCCGACTACCACCGCTACGGCAACCTCGGCCTCGCCGAGCCCGACGAGCGCACCCCGGTGCTCTAAGCGGGAGAGAAAAGCGTGGGCCGTTGAGCTGACGCCTGCCAGGGGCGACCGCCTCTACTCGACGGAGGTTCTCCGCCCCCCAACGCCGTCTGCTTCGACGTCCAGGAAGTCAACCTGTGCCGGCCTCACCCTGCGCGCGGCTCAGAGCCGCACTCAACGGGCTTGACATCGTTCGCCTGCGCCGCACAGGATCCCCGAATTCCGCCCGCCGGGCACAGGAGCGTGCTTCATGCTTGGATCCCATCGCCGCCGCCAGGGACATCCGCGAGACGTTCCGCCGCATGGCGAT
>CAZNZH010000696.1:0-3457 GCA_964577445.1 uncultured Myxococcales bacterium | reverse complement strand
GCCGTTTTACTAGGCGCCGTCTGGATTTTCGGATGCTCGCCGCCGCCGCCGCCGCCCGCCGCCGGGCCGACCGCAGACGCGAGCCCGGCGAGCGCGGCCACCTACCGCGCGGGTCGCGTGCACTTCGGCGGCCGCCAGCTCGCCGTCGTGCCCTTCATCGCGCACCCGCCCGAGATGGATCTGCGCGTGCAGTGCCTGACCAATCGGGACCGGGCGCGCCAAGCAGGCCAGCCCGAGATCCCGCTCTGCTTCGGCGACGGCGAGCGCTCCGCCCTGCGCACGCTGCGGATCGAGGAGAGCCCCGGCCTCGGCGCCCCGGAGGCCATCCGCCGCCTCGCCGCGGCCAACGACTCGGCCCACTTCATCGTGGAGCCCAGCGGCAGCGTCTACCAGATCCTCGATCTGGCGTACGCGCCGCGCCGTGGCGGCACCATCCAGGCCGGCGAGATCCGCGTCATCAGCGGAGATCCTGTCGCGCAGGCCGTTATCCGCGACGCCCTGACCACCGCCATCGACGGGCTCACCGTCGAGGTGATCTCCGCGCCGGGCCGCCCGGCGGCGCCCGCGCTCGCGCCCGCCGACGCTGCCGCGCCCGCGCCCGTCAAGCCCCCGGAGGTGCCCAGTGGCCCGTGACCCCCAGACGCCGCCGGGCGTGTTGATCCTCGGCTGCGGCTTCACCGGCATGGTGCTGGCCGCGCGCCTGGGCTTCGCCGGCACGCCCGTGTGGGGCACCACCCGCACCGAGGCGCAGACCCAGGTCATTCGCAGCCGCGGCAGCCAGGCGGTGCTCTTTGACGGCGTCGACATGGCGCCGCTCCGCGCGCTGCGAGGCCGCATCGGGGCCGTCGTCGACTGCATCCCCCCGCGGGTCGACCGCGGCGGCGCCGTCGAGGACTCGACGCCCGGGATCCTCGACGCCGTCGCGGATTTCGGGCTCGGCGCCTTCGTCTATGTGTCGGCCACCAGCGTCTACGGTGACCAACGGGGCGACGTGGTCACCGAGGCGACCCCGGCCGCCCCGGACAGCCCGCGCGGCAGGGCGCGGCAGACCGCCGAGGGTCAGGTGCTCGGCAGCGGGCTGCCGGCCATGGTCCTGCGGCCGTCGGGGATCTACGGGCCCGGTCGCTCGCAGCTCCACAGGATCGCCGAGGGTCGCTACAAGCTGGTGGGCGACGGGTCGGCGCTGACCAACCGCGTCCACGTCGCCGATCTGGCCGCGCTGCTCGAGGCGGCCATCGCGCGCGGAAAGCCGGGCGCTGTCTACCTCGGCACGGACCAGCGGCCGGCGACTCAGGCCGAGGTCGTCGAGCACATCGTCGAGCGCTACGGGCTGCCGCGCCCGCCGACCATCCCGCTCGAGGAGGCGCGGGTGCGCATGAGCCGCGACGCCTTCGCGATGATCACCGGGTCCAAGCGCCTCGACGCCAGCCACACCCTGGCCGAGCTGGGCGTGCGCTTGCGATTTCCCAATTATATCGCGGGCTTGTCTGACGTCTGGCGCCGGGATGGGGCGGCCCTGCGCGGGCTGGTCGCGCCGGCGGGATGAGGCGGCTGGCGCTGGCGTCGTGCCTCGCCGTGAGCTTGATCAGCGGCGGCGCGGCGGCTTGGGAGACGCCGGCGTGGTACCCGAAGCCGGTGACCCCAGCGCCCGAGGACGCGATGAGCGCGCGGCTGAAAAAGGAGCTTCAGGACGCCCAGATCGGCGGCAGGCTGCTGAGCGCGGCGGAGGTGGCGGCGCGGCTCTTGCGCTACGACGAGCAGCGCTTCGGCAAAGACGACCCGCGTATCGAGAGGTCCCTCGACGACGCGGCGCGGCTGGCTGGCGCCGTGGGCGACTACGTGACCGCCGAGGCGCTCTACACGCGGCTCTACGCGCTGGCGTCGAAGGTGCACGGCGCGAGGTCGGACAACGCCGCCCAGAGCCTCGAGATGATCGGGATCGAGCGCTGGGTGCGCGGCGACTACGAGGCGGCCGAGGAGGCGCTGACGGGCGCTCTGAGCCTGCGAGAGGCGCTGATGCCTCCCGATGAGCCGATGCTGGCGCTTCGGATGACGACCCTGGGCAGCTTCTTTCAGGCCCGCTCGCAGTACGCGCGGGCCGAAGCGCTCTTTGAGCGAGCCCTGGGCGTCCACCAGCGCGGGGCGGGCCCACAGAGCACGCAGGCGGCGCAGGTCTTGGTGTCGCTGGGTTTTCTGCATCAAGCGCGCCGCGACTGGGCGCGGGCGGAGGCGGCCTTCGTCCAGGCCATCGGCATCTACGCGAAGCACGCGACGCCCAATGACACGGCGGTGGCTGCGTTTTCGGGGGTCTTGGCCGAGCTCTACCACCAGGCGGGGCGCGAGGCGGACGCGGCCGCGCAGTGGGCGCGGGCGGAGGCGGAGTACCGCGCGAACCTCGCGTACGCCGAGAAGACCTACGGCGCGGACTCGCCGATGGTGCAGGCCGGGCTGCGGCAGCTCGCCAGCCAGGTGCAGCGGCGGGGAGGCCGGGGCGAGGCGCGGGCGCTGTTGACGCGGGTGTTGAAGGCCGAAGAGGCGCAGCACGGGGTGGGGGCCACGGCGTCGATGGGGACGCAGATCACGCTGGCGCAGCTCGATATGGACGATGGGCGCTGGGAGGACGCGCGGCGGCGCTACGAGGCGGTGCTGAAGCAGCAGCGGGTGGCCTGGGGTGCGACCCACAGCCTGGGCAGCGAGGCGGTGCTGGTCACCATCGACGAGGGCGAGGGGCGGTGGGCGCAGGCGGCGCGGCGGATGGCGCGGGTGCTGCGCGGGTACGAGGCGGCGTACGGTGAGCAGAACATGCTGATCGCGCCGAACCGGATGCGGATGGCGAGCCTCCGCTGGGTGCAGGGGCGGCTGGGCGACGCGGTGGCCCTGGTGGCGCGGGCGGAGGCGGCCGTGGAGCCGCGGCTGCGGACGCTCTTGGCGGTGGGGTCTGAAGACGACCGGCGGACGGTGCTGAGCCAGCACGCGTATCAGTTGGATATCGCGGTGTCGTTGGCGGGGGAGGCGAAGGCGCCGGCGAAGGCGGCCGAGCTGGCGCTGCTGCTGGTGTTGCGTCGGAAGGGCCGGCTGCTGGACGCCATGGCCAGCACCATGGGGACCCTGCGCAAGAAGCTGGCGCCCGAGGATCGCGAGGCCCTCGACGCTCTGGGGGCTGCGCGGTCGCAGCTCGCGAAGCTGGTGACCCAGGGGGCCCCGCCGGCGGGCGAGGAGGCGCTGTACCATAAGAAGCTGCTCGAGCTGGCCGACGTCATCCGGCGGCTCGAGGTGCAGGTGGCGGCCCGCAGCGTGGAGTACCGCGTGCAGGTGGCCGAGGTCAGCGTCCAGGCGGTGCGGGCGGCGATCCCCGAGGGGGCCGCGCTGGTCGAGGTGACCGGCTACCGGCGGGCGGACCCTCTCCGCGGCAGCGCGCGTAGCCTCACCGACGAGCGGCGGTACGCGGCGTTGGTCC
>CAZNZH010000695.1:0-3460 GCA_964577445.1 uncultured Myxococcales bacterium | reverse complement strand
TCGTCGAGTGCGCTATGGCCCCGGCGGGGTTGGTCGGGGGCGCGGTGGTGCGGCATGCCTTTGGCGCACAGGCGATCGCTGGTCGACTCGAGCATGAGGCCCAGGGACACGTTGACCCGCCTGAGCCGCGCCATGTCCGCGGAGGTCAGGATGCCGGCGTTGGTGTGAGGCAGCAGCCCGAGATCCAGCGCTTGTTCGGCAGCCCAGACCAGGTAATCCACGGTGCTCGAGTGGCCGAAGTCGGCGAGCTCGCGCTGGTAGGAGGGGAAGACGGCCTCGGGGGTGTCGCCCAGGCAGAAGAGCGCCTCGACGCAGCCGGCGGCACGAGCGCGCTCGAGGTGCTCGACGACCTGGGCGGGGCTCATGGTCCAGGCGCCTGGGTCGCCAGGCGAGCGTCGAAACGAGCAGTAGTCGCAGAAGTTGCGGCACAGGTTGGTCAGCGGCAGGAAGACCTTGGGCGAAAACGTGACGGTGTGTCCGAAAGCCCGGTCGCGCCTCTGTTTCGCGGCCGATGTGAGCGCGCCGGTCGTGAGGTCGCCGGGCGCGCCCAAGCGCAGCGCGTCGTCGCCGCTGAGGAGCTGGCCGTGCGCGGCTTCGTCGAGCAAGGTGTGGAGCGGCTTCACGTTAGGGGCCCAAAGTCTGTGTCAGTCGATCCCCGCGCGTTGAGCGAACCCGTGGCGAGCTCAACGGGCGCGCTTGGTCCAGCGCGCCGACCAGTAGGCGATTCGGAAGTCGACGCCGGGGAGCAGCGTCGAGCCGTTGCCGCCATCGGAGAGCTTGAAGGGGTTTGAGCGCCAGTGGTAGTTCGACGGCGGGCGGATCCTCATGGGGATCGGCTCGGCGGTGATGAGGTCGCAGTTGCGGCCGACGCAGCCGAGGACGTTCAGCTCGGTGCCGTCGGGGGCGACGCAGACGGGGCTGGCCACCGCGGTGTTGTCGCAGTCGCAGACGGCCTCGGGGCAGTTGTTGACCGCGAAGTCCCAGTAGGGCGGCTCGGGGTAGATGCGCAGGGTCTCGAGGCCGCGCTCCATCGGGGCTTCGTCGACCGGGCCGCGCAGGGGCCCCCAGGGGTTTTGGCCCGCCTCCCCGGCGGCGTAGATGAAGTCGTAGTAGCTCAGGCCCAACACCTCCGGCTGGTTCGGTTGGCCCGGGATGGCGTAGAGGCTCTCGCCGGCCGCGACCTTCAGGACCTCGAGGACCTCGGGGTCGTCGAGGTAGCGCTGGGCCAGCCACAGCGACCCGAAGGCCATATTATAGTTGGAGTAGTTGGAGAGCTTGCCGGCCCAGACCAGGAAGAGCGAGTCGCGGGCGAGCTCGTGGAAGCGGCGCTTGCCGATGAGGTCCTCGTGGAGCCACCGGGTGAGCTCGGGATCTTCGGTGACATAGACCCAGGCGGCGACGAAGCCCAGGGCCATGGCGGCGTGAAAGCCGTTTTGGAGGTCCTCGAGGTAGATCTTGCCGTCCAGGTTGTGCTCGTTGATCCAGCCGTGCAGCGTCGTGCGCCCGTCCGCGTCGGGGATCTCCAGGTCGTAGCCGCTGTCGCGCACGACCATCAGCTCGCGGGCGATGGCGAGCGAATCGGCCCGCAGCGTGGCCTTGACGTCGGGCGAGAAGGTCTCGTCGTCGCGGATGACCTCCCAGGTGCTGGCGGCGGCGGTGACCCAGCCCAGCATCTGGTCGCGGCTGATGGAGTCCTCCCACACGTAGTCGGGGTATTTGTCGCTGAAGTCCTCGCGCCACGTGCCGTTGCTCTTCACCAGCGGGAGCGCGTTCCCGTCGCCGTCGAAGAGCGGGACGGTCTGTGGGTGTTCGGCGCCGGGCAGCGTGGTGAGCATGGTGCCGCGGGCGATGACGCCCGGTTTGCCGGGCAGGGTCGCGGCGATGTGGAAGCCGTCGATGCCCGCGAGGAGAAACTCGCGCGCCTTGTCGACGTCGGCCTTCGGGTAGCCTTGGTCGCGCAGCACCCCGTAGCGAAAGGCGTCCGCGGCGATGCCGACGCCAGCGTAGAGGCCCGCGGTCTTGTGCTGGGAGGTGACCACGTCGCGAGGGTCTTTGCCGGCGAAGGCCTCGAAATCCCAGCCGTCGTCCTGGGTTATCCAGTCGGCGATGGCCTGGCGGTCGGCGGTGTTCGCCAGCGCCACGGAGACGTCGGTGTTGACGCCCATGCCGCCAGCGTTGAACACGCGCCAGACGCGCTCGTAGCGGCGGGCTTTGGCGTCCAGGGCGGCGTCGAAGCCGTCCTCGCAGGGGCCGGGCAGCAGGTAGGTGCCGGTGTAGGAAAAGCCTTTACAATCGGGGTGTTCGGTGGGCGGGACGACGACGTCGGGGGTCGCGTCGGTCGCTGCGTCGCTCGCTGTATCCGGGGTCGCGTCGGCCGTGCTGTCCGCGGTCGCGTCGCTCGTGGTGTCGGCCGCGACGTCAGAGAGCGCATCCGCGCCCTTCGAGCCGCCGCCGCAAGCGCCGATCCACACGCAGAGCAGCAGCGCAGCCGGCCGGAGGATTCGAATCCGCATGAGCCTTCTCCCCGATCGCAGTTCCCACGTCGCGGATCGCTGTAGCGCATGACCAGCCCGGCCACAAGGGACGAAGCGCGCGATCGCCATTGGCGCCGCCCGCCGCCGGGTGCTACACGGGGGCCCCACGACGGCCGCCTCTGCAGCACGGAGCCCCTCTCGCCTCATGGCCCGCCCTTGACCACCACGACGTCCTTCATCGACCGGCTCCGCTCGCCAGAGCCGCTGCTGACGGTGGAGCTGCGGCCGCCGCGGGCCGACCTGGACCAGGGCCAGAGCATGGACGTCTGGATGGGCATCCACCAGACGGTGCGCCAGATCCTGGCCGCGGACGCCGCGCTCTTCGTCACCGACGGCGCGGTGGGGACCCGCGAGGAGGAGAACCTCCACCACCTGGTCACGAACCTCGAAGACGACATCTCGCGAGCCCGCGTCTGCCCCTTTCTGACCACCAAGCACACACTCGAGTACTGCCTCTGGTACGCCGCGCGGGCCTTGGAAGCGGGCTGCCCGGCGCTGACGGTGCTGGGCGGCGACAAGTCGGTCGGCGCGCCGCGGTGCGTGCCCCACGGCTACCTGCTGCGCCAGCGGCTCCGCGAGCGCTTCCCCAGCCTGCTCCTGGGCGGCTGGGCCAACCCCCACCGCGACGCGGCCGAGCAGGCGGGATTTCTCGAAGACCCCAACCTCACCGCCGACTTCTACCTGACCCAGGTCGTCTCCCACCACGACCTGCCCGCGGTCGAGGCCTTCCTCGACGAGACCCGCCGGCGCGCCATCGACCTCCCCGCCGTCTTCGGCGTCTTCTTCTACCGCAGCGCCAACGCCCAAACCCTGTCGCGCCTCTCCGACTTCATCCCGGTGCCAGCCGAGGGCATCGCGGCCGACTTCGCCAGCGGCCAGAGCGCCGTCGAGATCTGCGCCAAGACCGTCCGAGCCTTGCGAGACCT
>CAZNZH010000694.1:0-3468 GCA_964577445.1 uncultured Myxococcales bacterium | reverse complement strand
CGAATCCCCATCTTGTGGTCCAGCCGCAGCATCGTCATGCCGGGCGTCCCCTTCTCGACCACGAAGCTCTTGATGGCCGCCCGCCCGAGCGCCGCGTCCAGCGTCGCCCACACGACCACGGCCTGCGCGCGATCCCCCGACGTGACGAAGATCTTCTCGCCGTTGATCACCCACTGGTCGCCGTCCAGCCGCGCCGTCGTCCGAATCGCGGCGGAGTCCGACCCCGCGCCCGGCTCGGTGATGGCCATCGCCGCCCACAGCCCCTTGAAGCGCTCCTTCTGCTCCGCGTTCGCCACCGCCCCGATGGCCGCGTTGCCCAAGCCCTGCCGCGGGATGGTCAGCGCCAGCCCGCAGTCACCCCAGCACAGCTCGGCCATCCCCAGCACGGTCGCCATGTTCGACCCGTTTCGCGACGCGCCGCCCCGCTTCTTCACCCCGCCGCCGCTGAGCTTCCCGGCCCCGGCCCGCTCGTCGCCGCCCGCCGAGTTCATGCCGTCCATGATCGCCCCGAGCATGTCCAGCTCGACCGGGTAGCTGTGCTCGGCCAGGTCGTATTTCCGCGAGATGGGCCGGAACACGCTCTTGGCGATCTGCCGGGCTTGGTCACGCAGGGGCTTGAGCTTCTTCGGGACTTCGAGGGCGATCATGGCAGGCTCCGGGAGCGTCGTTTCGCAAGCTGTGAGCAGAACTTTTCTAAGTGACCGCGGTTCAGACGAGCAGACCGCCATCCATCACGCCGACCGCGCGCAGGTGGCGGTACCACAGCTCGACCGGGTGCTCTTTGACGAAGCCCGCGCCGCCGAGGAGCTGGATGCCGTCGGTGCCGATCTTCATGCCCTTGTCGACCGCCTGAATCCGCGCCAACGCGGCCTCGCGCCGGTACTCAACGCCCGCCCCGGCCCGGCTCGCGGCGCGGTGGGTCAATAGCCGCATGCCCTCGAGCTCGATGGCGATGTCGGCGATCATGAAGGCCACGGATTGGCGGTGGCTGATGGGCTCGCCGAACGCGTGTCGCTCGTTGGCGAAGGGGATGACGTGCTCGAGCACCGCCCGCGACGCCCCGACCGCCATGGCCGACCACGCGATCCGCGCCCCGTCGACCATCTGGGCCCACGACAGCCCGTCCTGTTCGTCCTCGCCCAGCAGCGCGCCGTCGCTGAGCACGAGGTCTTTGAGCTCGAGCCGCCCGAGATCGGCGCCGCGCAGGCCCATGGCCGGCTCGGGCGCGATGCTCAGGCCCGCCGCGTCGCGCTCGACGATGAAGAGCCGCGGTCCCAGCCCCTCCGCGGCCGCCGCCACCAGGAAAAACCCGCTCGTCGACGCCAGCGGCACCAGGGTCTTCGTGCCGTTGAGCGTCCAGCCCTCGCCGCTCCGCAGCGCGCGCGTCGCCAGCCGGTAGGGGTCGAAGAGCGGTCGCGGCTCGACCACCGCCAGCGCCGCGGCCAGGGCGCCATCTTCGGCGAAGGGCGCCAGATATTTCGATTGCTGTAGCGCCGTACCGCACTGCACCAGCGCCCGCACGACGCCAAGGGGTGCGGCGATGGCGAAGGCCAGGGCCATGTCGCCATAGGCCAGCTCTTCAAAGACCAGCGCGTCGGCGACCGGGTCCCGCTCGCCGCCGAAGCCGCCCATCTCCTCGGGGATGGCCAACTGGGCCAGACCCAGCTCCGCGGCCTGCGCCAGCAGCTCGGCAGGCGGCGCCGAGCGGTCGTCGGCGGCCCGAGCCGCGGGGCGCAGGACGTCGAGCGCGAAGCGGCGCACCGTCTCCTGCATCATCGCCTGCTCTTCGGTCGGTCGCAGATCGAAGACCGACAGGTCGCCCCCGCTGCGCTGCGCCCGCGCCGGCTTCACCAGCTTGACGAGCGGCTGAAAGCGCTTCACGGCCGCGTCGGCCGCCTGAAACCCGCGCTTGGTGCCCTCCCGGACCAGCCGCTGGGCCGGCTCCAGCAGACCGAGCCGCTTGGCCAGATCCGATCCTGCGAACCGTGTCAGGAGGTCCAACGAACGCGCCATCGCCTGGTCGATCATGCCGTCTCCGCCCCCGGGCAAGTGAGCCGCGCCCGGGTATACGCCGTGTATACACCGTCGGGCTCAGAGGTCAAGGGCTACCTGACGCCCCAACGCCCGTGTGCCGCCGCAGCCCCACGAGAGCCCGACACGGCGGGCGAGCTCAGCGGCCCGCGCCTGCGGCCAGGCGGCGCTCCGGGTCCAGCTCCAGGGCCCGGAAGATCAGCGGCAGCGCCACGCCTCGCACCCGCTCCCGCGACGCGTTCGTGAACGCCCCCTCGCGGTGGGCGTGGTGGATCAGCCCCTCCAGCGCCAAGACCAGCGCGCGGTAGTACCAGGGATCTCGGGCTGGGCTGCTCTCAGGCGCCAGCCCGGCGTCGAAGAGCGAGACCACCTCGTCCAGCAGCGCGTGGCGGCGGGCGGCGAGCCGCGAGTCCGGCCGCAGCGCCTCGGCTTGCAACACCCGGATGAGGTTTCCCCCGGTGATCTGCAGGTCCAAAAACGCGTCCAGCGTCCCCACCAGGCGGCCCAGGGCGTCGTTTTCGCCGGCGATGGCGAGCTGTAGCGTCCCGCGCACCAGCTCGATGGACAGCTCATAGAGCCCATCGAGCGCGTCGTCGCGGTCGCGAAACCACCGATAGAAGGTGCGCCGGGACACACCGGCCGCGTCGAGGATGTGCTGAACCGTGCAGCCGTCGACGCCGTGGCGGACCAGCGCCGAGGCCGTGCCCTTGAGCAGCCGCCCGCGGGTGTCGACGCCGAACATCGTGGGGGTGGGTTCACGCGGCTTCAGGTCGGTCCTCCGGGGTCCGCGGCGCCATGGGCGTCCCTCAGCGGCTCGGTATACACGCTGTAGCGGGGTGCTGCAACGCGGTTATGCGGGCGCGAGCGCGCGGCGCGAGCGACGAGGCGCATACCCACGGGACGCGCGACCCGCGGCTGCCCTATCATGCCGGCGCCCTCCGGGTGGCCGGCGCGAGGTCGCCGCCGGCCGAGCGCCGGCCGAGGAGGCCCTCACGATGGCGCCCGCCTTCGCCCCGGTGACATACCCCGAACCCCAGCGGCTGGTCTCGAGCTTGCCCGCCCGCGGAGCGGTCCCATGACAGCGCGTCGTCTCTTTTTCCTAGCTCTCATCACGCTCTGCGCGACCTCGAGCGGCGCGCTGGCCCACGAGGTGGGCCTGTCGCGGGGCGGCTATCACTTCGACGGGACCGTCGTGAGCGCGGAGCTGCGCATCCAGAGCCAGGAGGCCGCGCGGGCGGGTCTGGCGCCGGTGGGCCGCGGCGAGGACGACGCGCAGGCCGACGCGGTCTGGCACGTGAGCGCGGGCGGGGCGCGGTGTGCGCCGACGGCGTTTGAGGTGCGCACGGACCCCGACGTGACCGACGGCGCCCTGGTCACCGCGACCTGGCGCTGTCCGGCGCCGGCGGCGATGGCCCTGGTCGAGCTCGCGCGCTTCGA
>CAZNZH010000693.1:0-3470 GCA_964577445.1 uncultured Myxococcales bacterium | reverse complement strand
GCAACAGCTCCTCAGCCACGGCGAACGCCTGGGACGCGGAGCGCTGTTCAAACGCGTCGGGTATCTGGCGGAGCGCGACGGACTTGGGAGTGCCGCGTTCATAGAGGCGTGCCACGACCGAGTCAGCAAAGGGGTCAGCCTCCTCGACCCCGGCGCGCCCAACGAGGGCCGCATCTTCTCCCGGTGGCAACTCAAGGTGAACGTGGCGCGGCTCGCGCCGTCGGAACGTTCATGAATTCGCGGCCTGAACGAGGTGGTAGCCTTGGGTGCCGATCGTGGTCCCCAGCGTGCTCTTGTCGGGCGGCGAGCCGCTCATGCGCCCGGAACTGTTCGCGTTCGCGGAGTACGCGCGGAGGCTCGGCCCGCGTACCGTGCTCAGCACGAACGGCACGCTGATCGATGGCGCAACGGCCCGGCGTATCCACAACACGGGCTTCATCTACGCGGGCATCAGCCTCGACGGCATGGAGTCGACCCACGACCGGATCCGCGGCGTACGCGGGTCGTTCCAGAAGTCGCTCCAGGCGGTCCGGCACCTGCGCGAAGCGGGCGTCCGGACCGGCCTGCGGTTCACGATGCACGGGAAGAACCAGACCGACTTGCCCGCGATCTCCGACCTCGTTGAGGAGGAAGAGATCCTGCGGATCCGCATCTACCACGTCGGCTACGGAGGCAAGCTCGGCCTTCGACACCACCGCCCAAGAGACGCGGGACGTGGTCGATTACATCTTCGAGCGTTGGGGGACTTCCACCGGCGCGGGATTGACCATGAAATCCACGGTTGGGAATCACACCGACGGCGCGTACCTCTACCTTTCGGTCGAGAAGCGCGACCCGGAACGGGCGGCCGAACTGCGCCAGATGCTCGAATGGAACGGTGGTAACCAGAGCGGGATCGCGATCGCCTCGATCAACCCGCGCGGCACGGTGCATGCCGACCAGTTCTCGTGGGACTACAGCCTCGGTAACCTTCGCGAGCGCTCGTTCAGCGCAATCTGGGACGAGCACAGTCACCCGTGAATGCCCCGTCCTCAAGCATCGCACGAGCTACCTTCCCCAGCGCTGCCGGGATTGCCGCTTCTTCGGCATGTGCAACGGGAACCTGCGGGCGCGAGCCGAGTACGCCACGGGCGACTTCCTCGGCATGGACCCGTCGTGCTACCTCACGGCGGACGAGACCGCGGGGCAAGCCGTCGCCGCGGTCTGAATCCAGGCGGTCTGTGCTTCATCATGACGGCCCGCCGGTGAAGCTCGCACCCCCAAGACCGGGAGCCGACCGGGCGCGGACTCGTGCGGCGGCACGCAGACCCTCCTGGGGCTCGGGATGACGGCCTACGTTGATCAGAATCGACGGCGTAACCGACCCGATCGAGTGACATCGTGCCTCACATCTGCGACCCGAATTCCACGTCCGGTCCCGGACTGGCCCAGCGATTGTGGTGGATGGCCCGTGCGAGGGGCCTCCGCTCGCGCCAGCCCGCGCGCTCCAGGTCCGGAACGTCTTCAAGGTGCGTCACGGGGCCAAGGCAGAGCCACGCCACTGGCTGAATCCGGGACGGCAGATGGAGCAGATCCCTCAGGAATTCCTCGCGGTAGAACGAGACCCAGCCTACGCCCAGACCCTCCGCGGTCGCGGCGAGCCAGAGATTTTGGATTGCCATGCAGACGGAGTAGACGCCCCTTGACGCGATAGTGCTGCGGCCAAGGACGATCGGTGCGCCGCGGCTCTGGTCGTAGGTCACGACAAGCGAGAGGCTCGATTCGACGATGCCTTCGATCTTCAGCCTGGCGAATACAGAGGATCTCTCGCCGTCGAGCAGGGCGGCGAACGCCGCGCGCTCATCCTGCACGTGCCGCCAGAATGCCTGCCAGATCGACTGATCGTCGATGATGATGAAATCCCACGGCTGGCTCAGGCCGACGCTGGGAGCGGCGTGTGCGGCTTCGAGGATCCGCCTGAACGCACCTGGATCGATTGGGTCACCGGTGAACTGCGCGCGAACGTCCCGGCGCTGGTTAATCGTCTCGTTGAGGTCGTGCGTCATCCCTGTTCCTCTGCCCGCCCCTGCCGCTTCAGCCACAGAGGGAGTCCGCTGGCGAGAAGGACGGCCTCATCCGCGGCGGCGGCCAAGCGCTGGTTCACCAGCCCGAGGGCGTCGCGGTAGTACCGCGACAGCCTGTCCGCGGGCACGATTCCCCACCCGACTTCGTTCGAGACGGCAATCATGGAGCCGGGACGCCGTTGCTGCTCAGCCAGGATGCCGTCGGCCGCGGCGAGACAGGTCGCAATGACCCGTTCGAACGTCTCCGGCGACTCGCCCCCGGCCCCGGCATCGCGCATGAACACATTGGCGACCCAGAGGCTCACACAGTCGAGCAGCACGGTCGCGGCGGGGTCGCAGACCCGTAGGGCACCGACGAGGTCGATGGGCTCTTCGATAGTCAGCCCTTGCAGGGAACGGCGAACCCGGTGGCGTGCGATGCGCCCGGTCGTCTCCTCGTCGAGCGCTTCCATCGTGGCGAGGTAGACGACCGGCCCCCGGTTCCGCGCGGCGACATCCTCGGCGAAGAGGCTTTTCCCGCTGCGGGCGCCGCCGGTGACGAACGTCAGGAATCCCATCTGAACTCCCTCCCCGCGAGCGCGAAGATGTGCGGCAGGTCCAGCGAAGACCGGAGGACGTCCGCGACACGGTCGAATCGGTCATCAAGACTCCGGATCTCAGACGGCCGGTATGGCTTCCCGCGCAGCGCAGCCACGCGGCCAACGAATGCGCGGCGAAAGGCGTCGTTCGCGAACAGCCCGTGCAGATAGCAGCCGAACACCAGCCTCTGGTTGTCGATGGCTCCCAGCGGCTGACCGCCGTCTTCCCCTGTCACGGCTATTTCGCCGGGATTGATCGCGGTGATGCCGGCGTGGATCTCGTAGCCCGCCACGGTTGTTCCTCCAGCGCCTTTGAGAACCCCCGTGTTGGCGACGACGTGGGCCACGGACTGGCGCGTGACCTTCGATCGGCGAAACTCCGTCACCACGTCGAGCATGCCCAGGCCGTCAACGATGCCAGCCGGTCCTTCGACGCCGAGCGGGTCCTCGATGCGCCTCCCCAACATCTGAAACCCTCCGCAGATGCCCACCACGGGCACACCCGTCTGCTGCGCGGCCGCGATCGCCTCCGGGAATCCCCGCTCGCGCAACCAGGCGAGGTCGTCCCGCGTCGCCTTTGTGCCCGGAAGGACGATGATGTCGGCGCCGGTGAGCTGCTCCGGGGTGTCAGCGTATCGGAGGCAGATGTCCTGCTCCGCCGCCAGGGGATCGAAGTCGTCAAAGTTGGAAATACGGGGCAGCCGGACGACCGCAACGCAAAGCTGTCCAAGTTCGAACGGCTGCTCGGAAGCGCGCTCGAGGGCAACCGCATCCTCTTCGGGCAGCCCGTGCTGGTGGATCCACGGCACGACGCCAACGACGGGGACGC
>CAZNZH010000692.1:0-3473 GCA_964577445.1 uncultured Myxococcales bacterium | reverse complement strand
CCACCTCCGCCGGCGTCTCCGCCCCCGACTCCCAGGCGGTCAGCGCGGCCAGCACCGCCGCCGCCGACCGGGGCCGCTCACCCGGCGATTTCGCCAGCATTTGTCTATACAGATCGCGGATCCGCGCCGGCACCACCTCACCGCTCTCCAGCCGCGCGGGCAGCTCCGGCGGCTCGTCTTCGAGGTGCTTGCTGATGAGCGGCGCCAGCGCCTCAGCCCAGAACGCGACGCGCCCCGTCAGCAGCTCATAGAGCAGACACCCGCAGGCATAGAGGTCCGTGCGCGTGTCGACCGCGTGCCCGCGGATCTGCTCGGGCGCCATGTAGGCGGGCGTCCCCACGGCCGCGCCTTCAGCGGTCAGCCGCGGATCGATGCGGGCGAGGTCCTTGGCGATCCCAAAGTCCATGAGCCGGGCGTGCAGCTCGCCGTCCGGCCGCACCTCGATGTGGACGTTCTCCGGCTTGACATCGCGATGCACAAGCCCGACCGCTTCGCACGCTTTGAGCGCCTGCATGATCTGCGACAGCACGCGCACCGCGACGCGCAACGACAGTGGGCCCGCAGCATCCAACCGCTCCCGCAGGGTCTGCCCCTGTAGCAGCTCCATCACCAAAAAGAGCCGCCGCGTCGCCTCGTCAAACCCCGAGTCGTACACGCGCACCGAGTGCGGGCTCGCGACCCGCGCCGCCAGCATGGCCTCTCGCGAGAAGCGCGCGACGTGGTCCGCGCTCAACGCCAGATGCGGGCGCAGGGTCTTCAGCGCGACCGGGCGATCGACGCCGGGATGGTGCGCTGCGAAGACCTGGCCGGTCGCGCCGCTGCCGATCAGCCGGTCGATCTCGAAGCGCCCCGCGAAGAGATAGCCGCGGGCGCAGTCCGGCTCGTCGCAGATCGGCTCGACGCCGACGGTGCGCGTGCCGTCGTGCGGGCACGAGACCACCGTGGTCGCGAACCCGCAGGCAGGGCACAGCCGGAGGTCTTCGGACGGCGTCGCCATCGCCCGCACCCGCAGCAAGAGGGGGAGTTATGACGCTACTCCCCCGCCGTCGGCCCGGCAACGGTGCGCCCGCTGCCCGCCGCCGGAGGCCGTCAGCGCACGCAGCCCTGGGCCGCCGCCATGAACGCGCGGTCGGAGTCGTCGAGCGTCCCCGAGCCGTCGAGGTCCGCGCCGGCGCAAGCCTGGCTCGCTCCGTCGCAGGTCGCGCCGTCGCCGTGGGTGGCGAACGCGGTCTCGAAGAGCGCCGAGTCCGCCGCGTCGACCACGCCGCTGTTGTCGAAGTCGGCCGGCGCGCACCCGATGGCCGCCCAGCTACAGTCGAGCAACTGCGGCGCGGTGGTGCACAGGATCACGGCCTCCAGCAGGTGGAGGCCGCCGGTGCCGACGTGGCGCGGGCGCTCCGCGGGGACCCACGGGCCCTGGCCCTGCCGCGCCTCGTACGCGTCGCCGGCCCGCCGCACGGGCGGCTTGCCGTCGGGGTAGGTCTCGGCGTAGCGCTTGCGAATCGCGGCGCTGCGGCCGGGGCCGGACTTGTCTTGCAGATCCGCCAGCCCGTCGGTGATCATCTTCAGCAGCTCGTCATCCGTGTAGAGCTTCTTGGGCGTAGCCGCCGGGAAGTCCAGCAGCGCCTCGGCCCGCGCCATCTGCACCTCTTCGGGCTCAAACGCGCCCAGGTCCGCCGCGATGACCTCGCGCCCGGCCAGCGCGTCGAAGATCGCCGCGTCGTAGCGCTGCTCGGCCTGCTTATTCGGCTTCAGCGCGCCGTAGATGACGTCGGCGAAGCGCCGCATCAGGTCGGTCAGGTGCCCCACGCTGTCGCGCGCCTCCGCCGCCAGCGCGCCCTGCGCCTTCACCGCCAGCAGCGCCTGAAGCGTCACCATCGCCTCGGCCACGTCGTCGAAGTCGTTCTGAAACGCTCCCAGCAGCGTCTCGGCCGTCCCGGGCGACCCCGCCTCCAGCTCGTCGGCGAGCTCGAAGATCGGCTGGTCGAGCACCTTCAGCTCGTCCATCCGCGCCCACGGCAGCCCGCAGATCGCGTCGTCGATGCTCACGCAGCGGCGCGGCTCCTCGAAGGGGCACTCGATGAGCCCGGGGTAATCGCGCGCGATGAGCAGCTCCTGGGTCCCCGGCAAGAACACGTCCTCGGGCTCGGCACTCAGCCCCTCGGTGGACAGCGCGCGGCCCAGCAGCGCCATGGGGCACGACGCCATCGACCCGAGGTTTTCGCTCTCGACCAGCCCGTGGGGCCGCACCACGCCCGAGACCACAAGCTCCGAGTACGGGTGCCACTCGTCGACGGTCATGATGTTGCCGCCGTTGGCCTCGATGAGGTCCGCCACCCGCACGCCCGCCGCCGTGACGCGCGCCGCGATCTCGCGCACCGCCGCCGGCGTCTCGGCGAACGCCTGCGCCTCCGCCGCAGCCAGCAGCCCCAGCCCGATGTCGGGGAAGTTGTCGCGCGAGTTGTGGTTGGACCACCACGAGTCCGCCCAGGGGTAGCCCTCCGGCGTGCGGAAGAGCGTCGCGCAGCAGTCCGATATCCGAATGAAATCCGGCAGATCCGGCATGCTCAGGGTGATCGCGTAGTCCACCGGATCCCAGCCGGGGAGGAAGGTCAGGTAGGTGTCCTTCGGGTCCATCCGGTACTTCATCTGAATCCCGTCGAAGAAGGTCGCGATCATCTCCGCCTCGAGCGCGGCGTCGGTCTTGAGCGGCGAGTCCACCTCGACCCCGGCGCGCGTGCGCTTCGCCGTCTTCGCCACGCCGTCGATGTCCAGGGTCCAGCCGGTCAGCGCCATGCGGCTGGTCAGCCCCGGATGGCCCGTCACCGCCTCGTAAAACTCCAGCCCGCGCAGCATCCGAATCAGCGTCAGCTCGGCCGTCCGGGTGCGGAAATGTCGCCACGCGTGCCACACCGCGCGCAGCGGCGTGCCCATGAGGTTGTTGTCCTGCGGGCCGACCACGATGTCGTAGCTGTCGCCGTCGCGGGCGACCTGCGCGCGGCCGACCGCCAGCCCAAAGCCCACGTCGCCGAAGAGCGAGTAGCGGTTGTAGGCCACCAGCACGCGGTCCAGCCGCTCGCGGTAGAAGAGCTTGAAAGCGCGGGCGCGCGACTCGTCGGTGCCCTCGGGCACCACCACGTCGGGCAGCGTATCCGCGGCCACGTCCCCATCGGCGGCCCCGTCGGCCGCGGTGTCCCCGTCGACGGCGGTGTCCGCGACCGCGTCGGCCGCCCCGTCGCCGATCACGTCAGCCACCGTGTCGCCGGCGCCGTCACCCGACCCGCCGCAGCCCCCGGCCAGCGCCGCGACCACCACAAACATCCCAAGCACATGACCGGCAAACAGGCGCATCGGAACCACCCCTGGTGAACGACGCGGCGAATCCTGTCAGTCAGCGCGCCCCGGTACAACCCGAATCCGACGCCTGGGCCGCGCCGCGGGGCGCGGCCCAGGCGTCGCCGCCCGCCTCTTCC
>CAZNZH010000691.1:0-3476 GCA_964577445.1 uncultured Myxococcales bacterium | reverse complement strand
CTGAAAAGACATGAGCCAGCCACGCGACGGGAGAATATGGGAACACCTTCTAAGAGCGCGCTTCAGCGCGAGGCGCACGCTCCCGTTGTCCCTGGCGGATACACCGGATCTTGCCTCCCCGCCTGGAGCGACCCGTGCGCAGCCTGTTGTCCATCCTCGCCGCCCTGGCCCTGGTCGCGTGCGACGGCGGCGACCACCTCGACGCGTGGCATAGCGCGGGGCCGCCGCTCCGGGCGCAGGCCCGGCCGCCAGCCGCGACGCCGGTGGACGCCGAGCCCAGCGCCGGCCAGGTCCCGCTCAAGTCCGCCCCCGCCATCGCGGACCCGGCGCCGCCCGGCGGAGGCGAGACGGTCCCCGACGGCCCGCCGACCGCGGCGGTCGCGCCCTGGCCAGTGGCCGGCGAGGTCGCGATCTCCGAGATCCTGCCACGCGCCGTGGACGGCGTGCCCGGCGCGCGGGCCTGGCTCGAGCTGGTCAACCGCGCCGATTCGCCCAGGAGCCTCGACGGGTGCGCGCTGATCTCGGGCGGTGGTGTCTCGCTCAGCCTGAGCGCGCCGGGCGCCGCCGAGTCGGGCGCGTACGTGCTGGTCGCCCAAGGTGGCGACGGCGCTGACGGTCTGCCGACCCCCGACGCCACGCTGGACGCCGCCATGGCCTTCGACGGCCTCGGCGCGCTCGCGCTTTACTGCGGCGACACCGAGATCTTCACGCTGTCGGGGGCGCTGCTCGACTCGGCCGCCCGCGCGCCGGGTGTGGCGCTTCAGCGTGACGCCGCCTCGCCGTGGGGGCCTGTCAGCGCCGGCTCGCCAGCCGCCGCCACGTGGTGTGACGCCCTGCCGGCCTACGGGGCCGGCGGCCACGGCACGCCGGGCGAGCCGAACCTCGACTGCGACGCCGACGTCGACTGGTGCCGCCTGATGTACCCGGCCCTGGTCACCGCTTATGTCGGCCAGCCCTTCCTCGGCCGCATCGAGGTCGCCGAGCCCGGCATCACCGACAAAGAAGGCGCCCTCCCGCCGGACTTCGTCTGCCAGCTCGGCCTGGCGCCCGACGGCACCGACCCCCAGAGCCCCGAGTTCATCTGGACCAGCGCCGACACCGACCCGGCGCCGCCCGCCAACCTCGCCGCGCCGCGCCTCAGCCTCGTCGCCCACCCGGTCCCAGCGAGCGCCGGCATCGCCGACCTCGCCGCCCGCTGCACCAAGACCGGAGGCATCACCTGGCTTTACTGCGACCTGGACGGCTCGCAAAACGGCTACTCAACAGCCCAAGCCGGCCACGCCCTCGTCCTCGCACCCTGACGCGCCGACCAGTGGGTCAGGGCGCGACGAAGCCGTCCCCGTTGCTCTACGTCGCACCCGGAGCGACCGCGCACACGCCCGGGTTGGCCGACCGAGCTGCCTCCGCTTGCAATCGCTGGCCGACGGTGCTCGCGCGGTGGAATCAGATAGGCCCAGCGGTTGACACGAAAACAGTGCAGCACTACTTTCGTGCCATGGTCAACGTAACCATAAAGGTCGACGAGGCAGTGGCTGCCTGGGCGCGCGTTTGGGCTGCCAAGCAGGGTACAAGCATGTCGCGAATGCTCGGCGAGATGCTCCGTGAGAAGATGGAGCGAGACGAGGGCTACGAACGGGCGATGGAGGCTTGGCTCGCGTTTGAGCCCCAGCCGTTGCGTCGCCCTGGGGAGCGGCTGCCTAGCCGCGATAGCCTGTATGACCGGTGATTGGTTCGTCGACACCAACGTGTTCATCTACGTCCACGACTCGACCGAGTCCGACAAGCAACGCGCAGCGTCCGCTTGGATCGAGTGGCTGTGGCGAACTCGCCGAGGTCAGCTCAGCGTCCAGGTCTTGCAGGAGTTCTACAACGCTGCGACCCGTAGGCTGGCGAATCCGCTGTCGAGGGAGACCGCCCAGACCCGGGTCCGGCAGTTGTTTGCTTGGCGCCCGCTCCCGATGGGTACAGAGGTGCTTGAGGCGGCTTGGGTGGTGCAGGATCGCTACGGGCTATCCTGGTGGAACAGCCTGATCGTGGGCGCCGCGCAACGAGCGGGGTGCGAGTACCTCCTCACGGAGGATCTCCAAGCCGGGCAGGTTCTCGGAGGGGTCGTCGTCGTCAACCCGTTCGTCCAATCGCCCGAAGACTGACTGCTCACAGTCGGATCTGATTCTGAGGCGGCTCAGACCGCGGCGGCGCGCGCGCGGCCGTGGGTTTCGATCCGGCTGCGGCCGCCGCCGAGCTTGACGACGCGGAGCTCCGCGCCGAGGTGCTCGGCGAGGCCGTCGACGTGGCTGATGATGCCGACCTTGCGGCCGGTGGCGTGCAGAGCGTCCAGGGCGTTGATGGCGATGTCGAGGGTCTCGCGGTCGAGCGTGCCGAAGCCCTCGTCGATGAAGAGGGACTCGACGGACGCGCCGGCGGCGGAAAGCGAGGCGAGGCCGAGGGCCAGGGCCAGCGACACGAGGAAGGTCTCGCCGCCCGACAGGCTGCGAATGGTGCGGACCTCGTCGCCCATCTCGCGGTCGATGACCTGGAGGTCCATGTCGGAGCCGGGGACGCGCTCGATGTGGTAGCGGCGGTTCAGGTCGTCGAGCTGGCGGTTGGCGTGGACCAGCAGCGCGTCGAGGGTCAGGCCCTGGGCGAAGCGGCGAAAGACGTCGCCTTGAGCCGAGCCGATGAGCTGGTTGAGCTGCGCCCAGACGCGGCCGCCTTCGCGTGCGGCTTCGGCGCTCTTGTCGAGCTCGGCGCTGTGGGCGCGGCGCTCGTCGTCCTGCATGAGCAGCAGCTCTTGGGCCTGCACCGTCCGCTGGTGCGCGTCGGCCGCCTCGCGCGCGGCGGTCAGGGCCGCCAGCGCAACGTCTTCGGCGAGCTCGGGCCGCGCGGTCGCCTCGTGGTCTAGCTGCTGGCGCAGGCGCTCCTCCAAGACCGTGTGCGCCTTCGCCCGCGCCTGCGCGAGCGCGTCGAGCGCCCGCCCCTCCTCGGCCAGCCAGCCCGGCTCGTGGCTGAGCCGCCGCGCCAGCTCGTCCGCGTCGATGCCGGCCTCGCGCAGCGCGTCGCCGAGCACCTCGCGCGCCGTCCGCGCCTCCTCCGCCCGCGTCTCGGCCTCCCCATAGAGCGCCTTCGCCTCGCTCTCCGCGGCCGCCCGCCCGTTCGCCGCCCGATTCGCGGCGCCGCCCGCGTCCTGCGCCTGCTCTTCGCTCGCCGCCAGCGCGCTCTTCAGCCCCGCCTCGACCTCGAGCGTCTTGCGCCCGCCCAGCAGCGCCGCCCGCTCGCTCCGCAGCCCGTGTAGCGCCGCCTGCGCCGCCTGAACCTCGCCGGCCAGCTCGCCCGCCCGCGCCTGCGCCGCCTCCGCGCCCGTCTGGGCCGCCGCGATGTCCGCCCCCAGCCCGACCAGCGCCGCCGCCGCCGCCTGCGCGCGCTCCTGCTGGGCCCGCGCCTCGGTCACCTCCGAGCGCAGCGCCGCCAGCACCACC
>CAZNZH010000690.1:0-3479 GCA_964577445.1 uncultured Myxococcales bacterium | reverse complement strand
CGCGCCAGGCCGTCATCCTCTCAGGCCAGAGCGTCGTCGAGATCAGCGTCGGCATCAGCCCGAGCAACATCGCCCACCTGCGCGCCTACCCCTACCAGTACGTCTCGGCCACGTTCTCCCTGGCCGACGCGTCCGGTCTGCTGGGCCCCTACGATGTGACCGTGCGCCTCAAAGGCGGCGGGGACGGGACCCAAGGCGGGTCCTTTCAAGACATCGATCACAAGCCGTCGTTCAAGGTCGACATGAACCGCATCGTCCCCTGCCAGGCCATGGCGGGCATGACGAAGCTGACCCTCAACAACATGGTCCAGGACCCGTCGATGCTGCACGAGTGGGTCGCCTATGGGCTCTACCGGGCCCGGGATCTGCCGGCGCCGCGGGTCGGCTACGCCTGGGTGCGCGTCAACGGCCAGGAGTACGGGCTGTACTCGAACATCGAGGTCTACGACCAGGCCGCGTTTCGGCGCGCGAACTTCCCGTCGACCCAGCATCTGTATGAGGGGCAGAGCGGCTCCGATTTCTCGGTGTCGCTCTCGGGCGGCTTCGAGGTCGACCACGGGGACCCGCTGGACCAGAGCGATCTCGCCGCCGCAATAGCCGCGCTGGTCGCCGCCCCGCCCGAGGGGCTGGTGGCGACGACGAACAAGCACTTCCACTGGCCGGAGGTGGCGGCGTTTTTGGCGATCGAGCGCTTCGCCGGGCAGCAGGACGGCTACACCCAGCAGCGCAACAACTTCTACGCGCACTCCGACAACGCCGGGCGATTTACGCTGCTGCCCTGGGGCCATGACACGGTCTTGGCCACCCCGCTGCTCTACGGCTACCTGAAGGGCAATATCGCCAAGCGGTGCCTGAGAGATCCCGACTGCCACCTGCTGCTCGAGGAGGCGCTGGCGGCGACGGCGCAGGAGGTCGCGCAGGGCCAACTGCTGGCGCGCGTCATCGACCGCGCGGCGACCCTCACGCCCTGGGTGGAGGCCGATCCGCGGCGCCCTTACTCGGTGGCCGAGCACCTCGCGGAGCTGGACACCCTGCTCCGGTTCATCGAGGAGCAGCCGTCGCGCTTCGCAAGCTCCATCGCGTGCGTGGCGGACACCAGCACCGACTTCGACCAGGACGGCTACGACTGCCTCCACGACTGCGACGACACGCTCTCCGCGGTCTACCCGGGCTCGGTCGCGCTCTGCCCCTGACGGCCGCCGCGGGGCGCGCTGACGCCGAGCCGGGCGAAGAACGGCAGCAGGAAGGCGCGCTGCTCGGGCGGCAGGTAGTCCCAGTTCACCTCGCGGTTGGAGACCTCCCACCACTCGGGGTCGACCAGGGCGAGCAGCTCGTCGCGGACCGCGCGCAGGCGGTGGGTGCGGTCGTTGCGCATGTCGTCGGCGATGCGCTCCGCGGCCGCCTCCTCGCCCCGGGCCAGGTAGTAGGTCGCCAGCTTGACCTGGGCGCGGCGGACGCCCTGCTCGACCACGGCGTCCTCCTCGTCCTCGGGCTCGCGGTCGAGGTCCAAGAAGATGTCGAGCACGGCGTCGTGAGCCGGAGAGCCCGTCGCGTGCAGGTGCTCGAGGAGGTCGCAGAGGTCGTGGGCGGCGGTCTCCAAGACGAAGCCGCCCTTCATGGTGATGGCGAGGCGGCCGTAAAAACGCAGGCGCCGCGCGATCTCGATGACCTCGGCTTCGAGCCCGAGATCCACCAGGGTGATGGCGAGGCGCTTGTACTCAAAGAGGACGTGGTAGGCGCTGCGGAAGAAGCCGCGGCTGAGGCTGTCGCGCTCAAACGTGTTGAGAAATCGCGTGCAGAGGCGGAGCGCGGCGCTGTCGCCGGCGCGCGCGGCGGTCTCGGCGAGCTGGCGCGTGAAGATGGCGATGAGGTGGTTCACGTCGGGGATGCGGTGCAGCGCCTGGTGATACGCGGTCTGGTAGGCGCGCAGCACCTTGGCCTCGACCCAGACGCGGCGCTCTTGCAGCAGCACGAGGGTCTGCGGGTCCAGCGTCACGAAGTCGGCGTCGTCGCGCCCGAGGGCGGCGGTCTCGAACCAGGATGGGGGCAGGTCCGACTTCCCGAGGATGTGGGCGGCGGCCATCTCCGACAGCCCGCGCAGGGACATGACGGCGACGGCTTTCTCGTCGCTCTTCACCGCGTTGAGCACCATGTCGGTGAGCTGATCGATGCCGGTGAGTATCTCGGCGCGGGCGCGCGGCACCGCGGAGGCGCCGCGGCGACGGACGGACGCGATGGCTCGGGCGGCGTCGCGGCGGATGCGCTGGGTGACCTGATCGGGGGCTAAGAAGCGGAAAACATAGGTGAAATATGGCAGCAGGATCAGGACGGCCAGGGACATCATCGCGACGGTGGTGATGACCATGGCGCGCGGGTAGGGGTCGGCGAAGAGGCTGAGATCGGTCCAGATGACCTGGGTCACGGTGAGGACGAGGAAGGCGGTGGTGAGGATGTTGACCGGGTCGCGCACGAAGAGCTCGGCGATGCGCGACGTGTAGCGGGCGGCGGCGAGCTGGACGACGATGGCGATCACGGTGAGGGCGACGGCGAGGATGCCGACGGTGATCTCCGCCATGTTGGTCAAGGCGTCGCGGGTGTCGGCGTGGGCGATGAGGTCCAGCGGGCTCACCGGCGAGCTGAGGCGGCCGAAGTCTATCCACCAGAGGACGCTGTAGAGCGTCGCCGCGGTGCCCAAGAGCAGGCCGAAGGCGACGGTGACGCGCAGCCAGCCGCGGCCGGTGTCTTGCGGGAGGGCGGCCAGGGCGTCTCTCACGGTGCGCTCAGGCCGAAGAGCGCGCGGGCGTTGCGCTCGGTCAGCGCGGCGATGTCGGCGGGGGCGGCGTCGCGGGCGGCGGCGAGGGCGCAGACGATCTCGTCGAGGAAGGCTGGCTCGTTGCGGGTGCCGGCGCGGGCGGGGGAGGGCTGGTCGGGGGCGTCGGTCTCCACCAGGAGGCGCTCGGCCGGGACGAGGCGGGCCGCCCGGGCGCTGGCGGCGCGGGCGACGGCGGCGCTGAAGGAGATCGAGAGGCCGAGGGCGACGTAGCGCGCGACGAGCTCGGGGGAGCCGGAGTAGGCGTGGACGTGGCCGCGGGCGCGGGGCAGGCCGTCGGCGGCGAGGAGGTCGATGGCGCGGCCGTGGGCCCGGACGATGTGGAGGACCACGGGCAGGTCGCGCTCGCGGGCGATGGCGAGCTGGGCGCGAAAGATGAGCTCTTGGCGGGGCGCGCTGTCCCTGGCCGCGCGCGATGAGCGGTCGAGGCCCAGCTCGCCCAGGGCCACGGGGCGCTCGAGGTCCGGGGAGATCAGGGCGTCGGCCAGGGCGGCGAGCAGGTCGTCCACCAGGCCGTCATCGGTGGCCGCCGCGGTCCAGGGGTGCAGCCCGTAGGCGACGTGGACATCCCCATGGGCGCGGGCGAGCCGGCTCTGGCGGCGCCACCCCGCGGGGTCGACCCCGGCCACGACCATGCCCCGCACGCCGG
>CAZNZH010000689.1:0-3480 GCA_964577445.1 uncultured Myxococcales bacterium | reverse complement strand
GGTGGTGGGACGCACGTGCTCCGCATTGAGGGTAAGGGCAACGGAGGTATCGACTTCACGGCGTTTGTCGACGATGTCCAAATTCGACCAGTAACAGCCTTTCGCGGCTTTACTGATCAAGGCTTCATAAATGCCAAGTGGCGGACGAACTACAACGATCCGACCCTCGGATCCGGTTCCAACGCCATTTTGTACGGAACTTGCCTGTTCCCGCTCGATAACTGCCCTTTACCCGGCACACCGCCGTTGCCGGGAATCTGGCCCAGCTCAAATTCATTTCAAGTGGGCCTCTCCTCTTTCTCCGAGAGTCGGTTTTGGCTCTTAGTTATGAACAATGAGCCAATCTATGAGACGTCGTGCAATACCGGTCCGCCAGATCAATCAATGGCGCACGCTAGCCCGCCTGCCGTCTTCGGAGCCGTACCCGTGATGGATACAGGGGCCGGCGAAAGCTTCTACCGTGCTCACCTTGTAATGAACATGGGAACCGCTCCTGCCTGCGCTAAGGACAAGATTCCGTATATGTCCATCGGGGCGCATTCAAATCGAGGCAACGCCAGCGCGTCGGGTACGCAATACGCGTTGGCGGCACTTAATTCAACGGCCGGCGTGCCACATAGTGTCGGATTCACCGCAAGACTCTACCAATATCTCACTCCGACGAGGACGCCCTCCAATCCAGAAGACAAACGCCCAGCTGGTCTATGGTTCCGGTTCTTGGCCTTGGCGTTTTGGCCAAGTGCCGACGGGTCGAAGCAAATACCGCGCATGATCTTCGTCAATCTCTTTCACGACAACTACAGTGACAGTTCAACCTTCGGACCACAAATCATGAAGTGGAACTATCCGATGCTTGCTAACAGTTGGTATAACGGTGCGGAAGTAGTTTATTTTGACGCTGAGCACGTGCTCACACTATGTGGCTTCGATGTGCGCAGCATATCGCCAAACGACATTGGAGCGGAAATCAGATACGACATCGATCTACACGCACTGTTTAGCTGTGCCGGGAAGACGTGGATTGGCGGCCCCCCCAATACGGGTGGCTTCTCGAACCCCATGCCGAACACACCCAATATACCCGTGACCATGATCGACTTTGCGGTGGAGGGATGGGCGGACCAGGGGTGGATTGCGCCAGCGGTATCTAACATGGTTACCCACTGAATCCAAGAGGGTCATATGCGAGCGGTTGTTCTGACGATGACATACTTTGCGTTCGCGTTGCCGTCCGGCGTTAGAGCCGAGCAGCCGCGACCCGCTCCCGAGAACCCCACCGAAATCGTTTCAGCCGCGCAAATCAGTTCGTTACTCGTACAGTCATGCAAGACGGATCCAAAGTGTGCGGCGATCACGATCTTCAACGGCGACCGCGGAACAGTTCCGTCTGCGCCGCCCCGTTCAAAGACGCCACCATCATCTGTTGAACTAAAAAAGCAGATTTTGGGTGCGGCAAAGCGTTGACCCAATACGCGTCTGTCGTCGCCGTCTCGCTCCACTCACTGGGGGCTCGCTTTCGGTAGAACGGAGGTTCACGATGTCCAGTGGCTTGCTCGGGGCCTTGCTCGGCTGCACGATCGGCGCACTCGCGGTGACCCAGGCATGGGGCGCCCCTTCGGGGATCTGCATCGGCGTTGGCTCCATTGTCCGCCCCTCACACCCGGGCCCGAGCGACGTCATCTCGCTGGGCTTCGCCTGGCCACAATCGGGAAGCTTCGGCTCACGCTATTTCTCGCGCGTCTCGGTCCAGGGCAGCCGGATCGACCTGGAAGTCGTGGTCGCCGCCGAGGTCCCCGAAGCAAGCGGCTTTGAGGTCGTGGGGAGGACGCTGCCGCCGCTCGATGCCAACTACGATGGCCTGTTCGGAACGGTAGGGCCGCTCGCGCCCGGTACCTATACGCTCGTCACAGCGGTCGGACGATTGACCACCCCAACGGGGCAGTTCGAGCCGACGTGTCCGCCGCAGGAGAGGTCGCTGATGGTCGACGAGGCGGGCGCGCCGGTCACCCTTGCGCCGGTCGTCGAATACTTCAACGCCTCACTCGATCACTACTTCATCACCCAAAATCCAGCCGAGATGCAGGACCTCGACACCGGTAAGCATCCTGGCTGGCGCAGAACCGGCCAGACGTTCGCCGCGTACGTGCCTCGTCTGTCGGATGGACGGGGTCGGGAGACATGTCGCTGGTACGCCGCTCCGGCCGACCTCGACACGCACTTCTTCTCGGCGAGTCACGCCGAATGCCTGCTCCAGTATCGGTTCGACGGGGTTTGGATCGAGGAGACGGGCAATGCCTTCGAGATCGCATTACCTGACCTCATCACCGGCGCTTGTCTTGCCGGATCGGTACCGGTCTATCGTCTGTGGAACGGCCGGATCGACAGCAACCATCGCTACACGACCGATCTTTCGATCCGCGCGCAGATGCTCGCGCAGGGCTATATCGCCGAGGGGTACGGTCCCGACGGTGTGGTCATGTGCGCGCCGGACGAGTAGCGACGCTGCCCGCCGACGTGCAGTGTGACGTGATCGTCAGCCGCGCGGCGGCCGCGGCACGCGCCCCATCAGGAAGAACTCGTCGTTGGGCCGCATCGCCACCACGTGCGCCATCCGGTTGGAGAGTGCGAAGAAGGCGGCGATGGCGCCGATGTCCCAGATGTCCTCGTCGGTAAAGCCGTGCGCGTGCAGCACGGTGAAATCGGCGTCGTCGACGTCCTTGCTGTGCACGGCGACCTTCATCGCGAAGTCGAGCATCGCCTTCTGGCGCGGCGTGATGTCGGCGTGGCGATAGTCGACCGCAACCTGGTCGGCGACGAGCGGGTTCTTGGCGTAGATGCGCAGGACGGCGCCGTGCGCGACGATGCAGTACAGGCACCCGTTGGCGGCCGAGGTCGCCACCACGATCATCTCGCGCTCGGCCTTGGTGAGGCCGCCTTCCTTCTCCATCAGCGCATCGTGGAAGGCGAAGAACGCGCGGAATTCGGCGGGCCGGTGCGCAAGCGCCAGGAAGACGTTGGGCACGAAGCCCGCCTTCTCCTGCACGGCGAGGACGCGCCCGCGGATGTCGTCGGGCAGGTCGGCGAGCTCGGGGACGGGATAGCGGCTGATCGCGGTCATGGCAGCACTCGTCGTGGAGTGGCGTGGAACGGGGGCGTCAGGTCGACGGCGGCACGTAACCGGCCGGCATCTCGGCGCCGCCACCGAAGAAGTGCTTCTCCATCTGTTCGGCGAGCCATTTGCGCGCGCGGGCATCGGCGAGGCTCAGGCGATTCTCGTTGACGAGCATCGTCTGCTGGCGCTGCCATTGCGCCCAGGCTTCCTTGGAAACGCTCTCGTAGAGGCGCTTGCCGAGCTCGCCGGGATAAGGGGGGAAATCGAGTCCTTCGGCCTCGCGACCGAGTTTCACGCAGTGGATCATGCGGGCCATGGGGTCATTCTCCGGTTGCGTCGCTGCGCGCGCGCCCTGCGGCGCGTCCTAG
>CAZNZH010000688.1:0-3483 GCA_964577445.1 uncultured Myxococcales bacterium | reverse complement strand
CCCACAAGAACGGTGAGGTCTGGGCGACGTTTCGGAAGGCCAGCGTGTTGACGGGGCCATCGGCCAGGATGTCCCAGACCAGCCCGTCGGTGAGCCCGTCGATGTGGCAGTTATTACAGGAGAATTCGCCGCGCGACGAGAACGACGCGTCGTTGAAGATCCGCTGGCCCTGCTTGACCTCGAGCGAGGTGGGGTCCGCGCCGATGGTGAGCCGCTGGTGCGCGAGGTCCGCGGCGAGGGGCGTGCTGGGAATCGTCCATGATTCCAGGGCGTTATCTAGCCACGAATAGGTGTAGACGCGGCCGCCGGCGAAGATGAGCCCGCGGGGGTCGCTGCCGGTCGGGATGCGGCCCAGCTCGGCGTAGGTGTCCGGGTCGAGCATGAGCAGCGCGCCGCCCGCGGACAGCGTGACCAGCAGCGCGCTCTGGTCGGGCGTCGCCGCGATGGAGAAGGGACTCGCCGCGGGGCCGAACGAGCTGTCCTGGTGGTCGAGATCGATCTCCGCGATCACGCTCCACGCGGTGGGCGAGCTGGCGTCGATGTCGATGATGGCCAGCCCGTGGGTGACGGGGTGCTTTGAGGCGTCGACCGCGTCGATGGTGTTGTCGCTGTGGCTGACGGCGGCGATGAGCCGGTTCGGGTGAAGCGGGTCGATGGCCAAGCCGCGGATGATGGTGCCGGCGTTGGGCACGAAGGCGATGAGGGCGCCCGTGTCGGCGTCGATCACCGCCACGTCGCGGGAGGCCTCGGGCCCCAAAGGCGTGCTCTGTAACGGGCCCAGCGGGTGTGGGTTGCTCGAGATCAGCGACGCGACAAAGAGCCTCCGGTTCGCGGCGTCGAGCACCATGGCCCGCGGGTCGCGACCGACGTCGACGGAGGCCGAGATCGCGCCCTCTTGCGCGAGCTCGACCCGCACCACGCGATCTTCGCCGCTGAGCGCGACCCACACGACCAGAGACCCCTCCGGCGACGTGTCCAGGGCCAGCCCCGTGGGCTCGTTGCCCACTCGGAACGCGTCAAAGATGCGCCGGGTGTCCAGGTCGATGAACCCGAGGGTGTCGCGGCCGGTCTGCGCGACGATGAGGAAATCCAGCTCGTCGTCACCCGCCAGCGCGGTCGGCCAGGAGCCGGTGGGGATCAACGCCTCGTCCAAGACCGCCTTGGTGCCGGAGAGGCGGACCCGCTGGACCGCGTTGCTCACCGGGCTGGCGACCCAGAGGTGCCCGCCGGCCCGGACGAGCGGCTCGGTCGGCGAGTAGTTGTAGTTCAAGAAGGTGTCCGCGTTGAGCGCGTCCGCCCGCACGTCGAGGGCGACGGTGTCGGGGCCCCGGTAGATCTCCCATGTGCCAGCCGTGTCGAGCGTCAGGCGCTGGGCCGGATGAGTCCCCTCCACCTGCGTGCCTGCGCCGGCGGGCTTTTTGCCCAACACGACCTCACAGGGGTGGCCGGCGCCCCAAAAGGCCAGGAAGTCATCGCCGTCAAAGAACAGGGTCTCGCCGACCGGCACCTGCACCGTGCGGGTCGTGCCGGGCTGGTCTTTGTCACATGGCCCGACGACCGGGGTGTCCGGCCCGCCGCCGTCAGCGCCGGGCACCTCCGCGTCGGCCGCCGCGTCGCCATCGACCGCGGCGTCGACCTCGGCCTTGGAATCCGCCACCTCCGGCGACGCATCCGGCAGCGTCTCCGGGGCCGAGTCGGCCAGCGCGTCCGCGTCGGTCTGAGGGGCGTCAGCGGCGGCGTCGGCTGAGAGCCCGTCCGCCGCCGCCGGCACGGTGCCGTAGCAACCGGCGGCACACCCGAGGAGGCCCACCGCGACGAGCGCGCCCACCCGTGGCGACCGGATCTTCTCGCGCCAAGCGGGTGGTTGGCCTCGTCGCAGCAGCATCGACGCGCTCCGGAGGAGCCCCCGGGTCAAGGGCCCGGCACGAACTTCTGGATATCGAGAAACGACGAGCGCTCCACGGAGAGAAGCAGCGTATCCAGCGTCGGGCCGCCGGGCATCGCGACGCTCTGCGCGGTCACGTCAGACACGAAGTCGAGGCTGCTCACCAAGAGCAGAGCAAAGTCGGTCGCCCGGTCGGCCAGCGACATGTCGATCAGGGTGGGGTCGGGCACGGTGTAGGAGGCCGCGCCGTTCATCCAGATGGTCCAGTTCAGGCCCTCCTCGCCCTTGAAGAGCACGCGCTGGACGTCTGCGCCCGCCACGGGCTCGACCGTCACGGTGCGGCTCGCCGCGTCCCAGGTGCTGGCCATCGGGAACCCAAGGAACTCCGCGACGTCTTGGGTGGCCGGCAGCGGGGCGCCCGGCGCGGTCAGGGAGATGACGACGCTGCCGCCCTCGGGCCGTGGCTCTTTGGGGCCGGCGGACAGGTTCACCGCGACAGAGGCGGTGGCGTAGCGCGTGTTGGGCCCCCCGAGCCCGCTGTTCAGCGGGGCCGAAGCCAGGACGAAGGGGTCGACCTCGGGCGTGCTCGGGTCCGCATCCACGACGCCATCCGGCACATCGGACTTGGACGCCTGGTCGTTTCCGGCGGTCAGCCCGATGGGGTAGAGCAGGCCGTCCGGGGTCAGCGCGCCGGCGATGATGAACAGAGAATCCGCGTAGCCAAGGTCACCCATCGCGGGCAGCATCGGCAGCGTCAAAGTCGACGCGAGCCCCAGGGGAATCCGCAGGGACGGCGATATCTCCGTGACCGTCGGCGTCCCGTCGCCAGCGATGCTGCCGGTGGCGGTCGCCGTGGACCAGAAGTCGCCAAAGAGCGGCACCAGCGCACGCACGATGAGCGCGAAGTCGAAGTTACCGCCGGTGACAGCGCTGATGATGTCGTCGATGAAGGAGACGATCTCGTCGACGCGGACGCGACCACCGAGGCTCCACACGCGGTGGGTGCCGCGCGGCGCGGCGAGCACGAAGTCCCGGATGGCGGGCGTGTCCAGGGCGAAGCTCACGCCGCCCGGGATCTCCGCGACCGTGTTGAGGTCGACGCCCGGGATCGAGGCGCCCGGGTCGAAGTAGCGCTTGACGTTGGCGCCGATGATCGACTGGAGGTTGAAGTCGAAGAGGCTGGCCGAGAACGGGAACGATGTCAGCGACAGCTCCAGCTCACCATCCTTGGTGTAGTCGTCCATGCCGACGATGCCGCGCACGATGTTGGCGCCCACCAGCTTGGTGGCGGCCGCGACGACGGCGCCGGTCTTGTCGAGGCTGATCTCCCCCCAAAACGAGCGCGGCGTCGGGAAAAACATCGTCCCCGGCTCGGCGCGCAGCCAGCTCAGCCAGTCCGTGCCGGCGCCGAAGATGTGGATATCCACCAGCGTCTCCGCGCCAGCGTAGCGGATGACGCCGTCGGCCGGGATGGAGCCGGTGGCGAGTGAGTCGCCGCTCGTGCTGTCCACCAGGGCGTAGCTCCCCGCGATGGGCGCCAGGTCGCCCTCCTCGACGGCGACGATGGTGTAGGCGTCCTCTGGGGTCGCGACCACGTT
>CAZNZH010000687.1:0-3486 GCA_964577445.1 uncultured Myxococcales bacterium | reverse complement strand
CTGAAAAGACGTCGCGGGCGCCCCGCTCGGTCCGAATATGGGAACACCTTCTTAGGGGGCGGACGGGGCTTCGCGTAACCGCCGGCAGGTCGACCGTCTCGACCGGGTCCGGCTCGCCCGTGAGGTCGACCACCGCGTCGGGTAGGGTCTCGTCATCGCTCTCGGAAAAGGCCGCGTCCGAGCCTGGTTTCGCCCGGCTCGGACGCGCCGTACACTCAGGCGCGGCGGCGCAGGATCGCCAGACCCAGCAGCGCGACGACTGCGGTCAGCGGGGCCAGCGGCGTCTCGCTTCCCTGGCAGCCGGAGGGGCCGCCGCTGACGCCCTGAATCGGTGGTGTCACCGCGGGGCCCATGTTGCCCAGCACCGACGCCGGGGTCTCGCGGTCCAGGCGCTTGTCGATGGTCGCGGTGTCCCCGGCCGCCACCGTGACGGGGGCGCCGCTGTCGCCCAGCAGCTCGATGCGCGACGCGAAGGGGCCGTCGGGGAGCAGCTCCGGCGGCAGGCCGCTCCAGATGTCCTCGGGCAGATTGACGGCGAAGCTCTCGCCGGTCTCGAGCGTGATCGTCGCGCTCAGCAGGTTGCCGGCCTCGTCGCAGGTCGCCTCGCCCGTGGCGTCATGGATGTTCGAGACCTCAGGCAGATCCGGGTTGAACGAGAAGAGCGGGTCGCGGGTCATCTCGTCGGGCGAGACCGTGGTGAAGAGGCGCGTCAGGTAGGGCAGGCGGTCCATGATCCTCTGGGTGTCGCGCAGCGGCGTGACGACGGCGTCTTGTAGCGCGGTGGCGAACTTCTGGGGGTCGAAGCTCCAGGTGGTGGGCATATGGCTGAGGCAGCTCGCGAGGTTCCACGAGGCGTAGAAGCTCTGGTCGCCGCGGCACTCCTCGGGCAGCAGCGCGTCGTCGGGGCGCGGGATGTAGGTCTTGATGAGGTTTTGGACCTGCCCGTCGCGCGGGAAGCCCTGGGCCATCAGCTCGTCGATGAAGGCGGGCGCGTCGGTTATTTTGGCCAGCTTGTCCGTGTCGAACTGGCCCTCGCGCCACAGCGACTCGGCGAGGACCGAGCTGTCGCCAGCGTACTCGGTCACGAAGGCGCGGCCGGCGGCCTCGTTGACCGCCCGGGTCACCACCTCGGTGTAGTTGGCGCTGCCGGCGCCGAAGCCGAAGCCGCCGCCGCTTATCCAGTCGATCTTCTTCTGGTTGATGACGACGTGCATCCAGTTGGTGGGCACCGCGCGGGCGCTGCCCAGCACGAAGATGCGCACGGGCATGTCGGGGGCGGCCGCGACGCGGGTGAGGATCAGCGGGACGCAGGCGTCGCCGTCGGTGAACGTGAAGGTCACCGGCTGGAGATCGCCGACGTCGGCGTTCGCCTTGAGCTTCAGCGCGACGAAGAGCATGCCGGTCGAGACGTAGTGCTCGATGTAGGGCAGCGCGCCGGCCGGCTGGTCGTAGCCGTTATCGTCCAGCCAGTCGAAGAGCGCCTGCGGGTCATCGGATTGGACGGTGGCGGTCTGGTAGGGGCCGACCTCGGCGGTCTCGAGCACCGTCACGCCGCCGCCGCTGCCGCCGGTGGCCGAGCCGTCGTCGGCCGCCGCCTGTGGGTAAAAACGCCACATGCTGCAGTTGCCGCTATTGTCCCACCGTAGCCGGTACTGCGGCTCGGTCATCCCGCGCAGCGCGGTGAAGACGGCGGCGGGCGTCACGGTGACCACGGGCTTGCTGGAGACCGGGATGACCCACGCGAAGTCGTGCGCCTCGCCCTCGTAGGCGATCTGGACGGTCGTCTTGATCTCGCCGGGCTCGATGGAGAAGAGGATCTGCTCGCCCCGCTGGTCGATGGGGGACTGACTGCAGAAAAACCCGCCGCACGCCGCCGCGTCCGGGGGTGAAGCGAGCTGGAGCGCCAGCGCGGATGCCGCCAACGTGGCGAGCCCGACGCGGCTGAGCGTGGGGATGGTGGGTAACATGACGGAGCCTCCCAAAGGTGAGCGCGCGTGTCGGTGGTGTGGTGGACCACTTCGGCAAAAGCAAGGGGCGTGCCACGTCGCCAACCTTGCGATAGCTAGTGATTCTCCGATGTTAGCACAGGTGCCCGGGCGATCGAGTGTGCGCCAGAGCACGCATGTGGAAAAATTGCACACTGTCTCTGGGTCGCCGTGAGCCGTGTCGCGGGGATGCGCCTCGTGAGCGAGAGCGGTCGATTCGGGCCGTCAGACCCGCTATCGTGCGGACCGCGCGGGCAGCCGCCGGCGCGCCGCGTTTACCTCGGAGGGCCCTTCGTGCACAAGCCGACCACCCGCTCGTTGATTCTCGCCGTGATCGCCGCCACTTCGCTGGCGATGGGCGCCTGCGGTGGGGGCGGGATCGACACCGCCGAGATGGGCGACGTCAGCGGGCCCGAGCTCCCGCCGGTGGACGCCGACGCCGTGACGCCGCTTCCCGACGCCGACGCCCAGCCGGACGCGGACGGGGCGGACGCGGCCGACACCGACGCCACCGACGCGCCTGACATCGAGCGCGACGTCTCAAGCTGCCCCGGCGCGTTCGGCTGCGCGTGCGAGGGCAACGTGGACTGCTTTTCCGGCGTCTGCATCGAGGGACGCGCGGGGTTCGTCTGCACCAACCTGTGTGATCTCACCTGCCCGGACGGGTTTGACTGCAAGACCGTGGTGAGCGGCGGTGACCCGCTCTCGGTGTGCGTGCCTCGCCATGTGCGCCTGTGCCGACCGTGCCGGGCCGACGGGGACTGCGCGGACCCCAACGCCTCGTCGCCGGGGCGCTGCTTGCCGGGGCCGGACCCGGACGCCGGCAGCTTCTGCGGCACCGCGTGCAGCGACGCCGTGCCCTGCTTGCCCGGCTACTCCTGCGAGACCGCCGGCGCCGGGGCGAGCGCCACTAAGCAGTGCGTCCCCAGCAGCGGCTCGTGTCAGTGCCTGCCCGCGTGGACAGGCAAGGATTACCTGACGAATTGCAAGATCGCCGGGCCCGACGGCGTGTGCCCGGGCACGCGGACCTGCGGCGCCGAGGGCCTCACCGCCTGCGACGGGGTGGCAGCCTCGCCCGAGATCTGTAACGGGCTCGACGACAACTGCAACGGCGTCACCGACGACGTGCCCGCGCTGCTGTGCACCATCAAAAACAGCTTCGGAGAGTGCGTGGGCGCTGAGGGGTGCGGGCCCGATGGGGCGGGCGTCGTCTGCTTGGGCGCGGAGCCGGCGCCCGACGTGTGCAACGGGCTGGACGACGACTGCGACGGGGTGACCGACGGCGGCGCCTGCGACGACGGGCAGGCCTGCACCGTCGACACCTGCGACCCGCAGAAGGGGTGTCAGCACACGCTCATCGCGAGCTCGTGCGTCATCGGGGGCGTCTGCGTCCCCGAGGGCGAGTCGAACCCGGCCGACCTGTGCGAGACGTGTCAGCCGGCGATCTCCACGAGCCAGTGGTCGGACGCGGAGGGGAAGGCCTGCTCGGGGGAGAGAGAGG
>CAZNZH010000686.1:266-3492 GCA_964577445.1 uncultured Myxococcales bacterium | reverse complement strand
GCAGCGCCCCGTCGCGCACCGCGTGTAGTGAGGCGACATGTTTGGACGGGAGCGTGCTGCCGAGCGCCAGCTCAAGCACGTCGGAGAACCCGATGATCGTCTGCAGCGGGGTGCGCAAGTCGTGGGCGATGGCGCTGGCGAACTGCTGCAGGTCGCGGTTGGAGCGCTCAAGCTCGGCGCGCTGCTCCCAGAGGCGGATGAACACGTCCACCTTGGCAGCGGTCACCACCGGGTTGAGCGGCTTGAACAGATAGTCGACGGCCCCGGCGCCGTAGCCCTCCTGCTCGTGGCTGGCGCGCCGGTCGAGCGCGGTCACGAAGATGATCGGCGTCGACGCGGCGCTTGTTGCGGTGCGTAATCGGCGCGCCACCTCGTAGCCGTCCATTTCTGGCATCTGCACATCGAGCAGGATGACCGCGTAGTCGCGTCTCGACGCCGCAGCGAGGCACTCCTCGCCGCCGCACGCCTCGTCGATGAGGCGGCCTGGACCCTCGAGTATCGCCCGGAGTGCCATGAGGTTTTCGGGGCGGTCGTCGACGATCAGCACGCGCGGGATGGAGTCCGAGTTCATTTCGATGCTCCCAGCGGGCCCATCGCCGCGGCGGCGGCGCTCGCGACTGGCCCACTATGGCAGATGGCAAGTATCCGACAAGTGCCCGCGCGGGTCCAGCCTGCGCGCGCGATCCCGTCGCGAAGGCCGCGGCCCACCGCCCGAACCGCGCCGAGACCTTTATCCACGGCACCCTCGCAGCCACGCCGCCAGCTCCGCCAGCGAGAGGACGGCGTCCACACCGGTGGCCTCAAGGGCCGCGAGTGGCATCGCCGGCACCGCGGC
The DNA here is from genome assembly GCA_964577445.1 of uncultured Myxococcales bacterium. Classification (GTDB taxonomy): domain Bacteria; phylum Myxococcota_A; class UBA9042; order PHBI01; family JACKFB01; genus JACKFB01. The sequence goes on along the minus strand of CAZNZH010000686.1, from coordinate 2,657 downwards.
CGTCGCGGGGTCCTGGACGATCGCGATCCCGCCCGCGGCCTTGATCGCGGCCAATCCGCGGGCCCCGTCGAAGTTGCCCCCGGTCAGGACCACGCCGGCGAGCGCCGAGCCGAACGCTTCGGCCGCCGATTCGAAGAGCACATCGACCGATGGGCGCGCGAAGTTTACCGGCGGGTCCACCGACAGGGAGAGCGTGGCGTCGCGCTCGACGAGGAGGTGGTAGTTGGCCGGTGCACACCACACCTCGCCACGCCCAGCCGGCACCTTGTCCTCAGCCACGCGCACGGGCAGCGCGCAGGCCCGGTCGAGCGCCTGCGCGAACGCGCCGGACGAGTTCCGATGCAGGTGGAGCACGACCAGCATGAAGAGCGGCCAGTCGCACGGCAGCGCGCGCAGCACGATGGAGAGCGCCTCCATACCGCCCGCGGACGCGCCCACGGCGACGCCCCGAAGCGAGATGGCGCCCGCGGGCCTCATCGCAGCCCCTCGCGCACTTCGTCCCGCAGGCGAAAGAGCCGCCACTCTGCGGAGACCTCGTCGAAGCGCTCGCGCGGCGCCAAAAAGCGCAGGCTCTCCTTGGTGCCCAGCCCCAAGAAACCGCGCGGGACGAGGCTGTCGGCCAGCAGCCCGACGACCCGATCCTGCAGCGGCCGCGTGAAGTAGATGAGGACGTTGCGACAGAGGACGAGGTGCATGCTCGCGAAGGGGCCGTCGGTGGCCAGATTGTGGTCGGAAAACACCAGGTTGCGCTTGAGCTCGGGCGTCATGGCCACGAACCCGTAGCGCGAACGCCAGTAGCTCGAAAAAGAGCTCGCGCCGCCGGCCAGGCGATAGTTCACGGCGTTTGCGCGCATCGGGTCGGCGGGATAGACGCCCTCGCGCGCGGTGTCCAGGGCGACCTGGTTGGTATCGGTCGCGTAGATGCGGCTGCGATCGTAGAGCCCCTCTTCGGACAGCAGGATCGCGACCGAGTACGCCTCCTCGCCCGTGGCGCATCCGGCGATCCACACATTGATGCTCGGATAGGTGCGCAGAAGTGGCACCAGCTCGCGGCGGAGCGCCTCGTAAAAGGGCGGGTCGCGGAACATCTCGGTGGTGGTCACCGACAGATCGGCGATGAGCGCGCGGCACGCGTCCCGATCGCGCAGCACCGCGCCCTGGAGCTGAGACAGGCTGGCGTGCCCCGAGCGCGCCAGCGCATAGCGCAGGCGGCGTATCAGAGAGGCGCGGGCATATTGCGTGAAGTCGTGGCCATATCGGCGCCGCAGCGCGTGGACCAGCGCGTCGACCTCGATATCCTCGATCTCGCGCTCGGGCTCGCTCGGCGCTGCTGGGTGAAGCGGGTTCATGCCAGCCACACGCGCAGCACGCTGAGGAGCTGGTCGATATCGACGGGCTTGGTGAGGTATTCGTTGGCCCCGGCGTCGATGCAGCGCTCGCGGTCCCCTTTCATCGCCTTGGCCGTCAGGGCGATGACCGGCAGCTTGCTGAGCTTCGGGTCGGCGCGGATGGCGCGCGTGGCCTCGTAGCCGTCCATCCGCGGCATCATCATGTCCATCAAGACGAGATCCACCGGGGTCTCGCGCAGCCGCGCCAGCGCGTCCACGCCGTCTTCGGCGCAGATGACCTCCAGCCCGTGCGGTTCGAGCGCCTCGGCGAGCACATAGAGATTTCGTACGTCGTCATCGACGACCATCACGCGCCGGTCATCAAAGCCCCCCTGGATGTCCGGCGCCTTGGGAGACGGCCCCGTCTCGACGCGGCGCAGGAAGAGCCGGGTCTCCTCGATGAGCCGCTCGGGCGAGCGCGCACCTTTGACGACGATGCTCTGGGCGTAGCGCTGGAGGCTCTGCTCCTCTCCCCGCGTCAGCTCCCGGCCCGTGTAGACCACGATCGGCGGCGCCACGACGTTGGGGTCGTCCGCCAGCCGCTGGAGCAGGTCGAGGCCGCTCATGTCGGGCAGCCCGAGATCCAGCACCGCGCAGTCGTAGCGCTGCTCGGCGAGCCGCTCGAGGGCCGCCGCGCCCGTCGCGGCCGTGTCGATGGTGACGTCGCGCGCGTCGAGCAGCCGCGCGATGTCTTCCCGGAGCCGCTCGTCGTCCTCGATGATGAGGATCCGCCTCAGCCCCCGATGGACGTGCCCCTCGATGCGGTCGAAGGCGGCGAGGATCTGCTCGGGCTGGACGGGCTTCTGCAAAAAGCCCACCGCACCGAGCGCGGTGGCGCGCGGGTCGGGATCGGAGGCGCTGATGAAGTGGACGGGCGTCGCCCGGGTCCGTGCGTCGCCCTTGAGGCGCCCGAGCACCTCGAAGCCGTCGATGCCCGGCAGGCCCACGTCCAGCACGATGCCCGCGGGCTGGATCTGCCGCGCCAGCTCCAGGCCCGTCTCGC
>CAZNZH010000686.1:0-256 GCA_964577445.1 uncultured Myxococcales bacterium | reverse complement strand
GCACTTGTATCCGCGGTCGCGCGCCAGCTCCAGCAGCACCTTGGCGAAGCTCGTGTCGTCCTCGATGATCAGCAGCGTCCGCTCCCCCGGCTTCAGCGCCCCGCGGTCGTCCTCGATCGCCTCGCCGGGCGGCCTCGTCCGTGGACCGGAGGTCGCCCCCGCCGTCGCTGGCTGCGCCTCGGCCTCGGCGCCGCCCGCCCCTCGGGTCGCCGCCTCCACAGCGCCTCGAGCTTCCGGCCCCGCAGGCCCGGCCTCG
>CAZNZH010000685.1:0-3495 GCA_964577445.1 uncultured Myxococcales bacterium | reverse complement strand
GAGGACGGCGACCCGTGCACCGAGGACCTCTGCGATCCCGGCACCGGCGGCTGCACGAGCGAGCCCAGCAGCGCGAAGTGCGACGACGGCGACGCGTGCACCACCGGCGACACCTGCGCGGAGGGCGCTTGCGTCGGGACGCCGCTGAACTGCGACGACAACAACCCGTGCACGACCGATAGCTGCAACAAGGTCCAGGGCTGCTTTCATCAAGTGGTGGAGGGCGGAAGCTGCGACGACGGCAAGGCGTGCACCACGGGCGACACCTGCGTGGCGGGCTACTGCGTCGGGGACGACAGCGCGTGCGTGTGCGAGCCGACCTTCAGCGATGACGCGGTCAAGCTGAGCTTCATCGCGCTGGGCGACGGCGGCAAGCCCGGCGAGGGCCTCGACCTCGACCTGGACCCGGCGACCTGCGCGCCCCTCTCCCAGCCCTGCTCGGGCGGCATCAACAACAGCCTGGGCGCGCTGGCGGCGTTCGTGAACAAGCCGCTCGCCGACGCGGTGACCGACGGCGACGTGATGCTGCTGCTGGAAGTGCGCGAGAAGACGGCCAGCACCATCTTGCTGGCGGCCTACCAGGGCGATCTGGACCCGTCGAACCCCGACTGCGACTTCCAGACCCAGAGCTGCGTGTACGTGGCCAGCGGCCTGACCATCGATCCCAAGACCTGCCTCCCGCTGGTGGCGTTGCCGGGCACGATCTCGGGCGACAAGATCGTGGCGGGCGGCAAGAGCAGCATCTTCCCGTTCAACCTGCCCCTGGGCGGCGCGAGCCTCGAGATCACGCTGTTCAACGTCCGGTTTGAAGGCACGGGGACCTTCGTCGACGGCAAGCTCACCGCGGTCGATGGCGTGCTCGGGGGCGCGGTCCCCAAGGCGGCGCTCTCGGCCGCCATCGACCAGTTGCCGCCCGACTCGCTGCCGGCGGGCATCCCGCTGGCGCTCATCAAGAGCTTCATCGAGGAGCTCGACACCGACATCGACGCGGACGGCGATGGCAAAAACGAGTCGGCCTCCATCGGGCTGCGGGTGAAGGCCATCGACGCGACGATCAGCGACGCCGAGTAACGCGGTGGCGGGCGCGGCGCTCCCACAGCGTCGCCGGACACGCCACAGCGTTGCCCGACACGCCCGCGCGTGCGACTCCCCGCGTGTCTTTTTAGGAGCAGAACGTGGCGAAGGACCCGACAATCGGCGGCTTTGAAGAGCAGGTCATCACGACCCGCCTGTCCAGCTTGGGCGAGTGGGCGCGAAAGGGCGTGAACTGGGCTCGCAGCTACAGTCTCTTTCAGTATCCCTTCGTCACCGCGTGCTGCGGCATGGAATACATGGCCGCGGCGGGCCCCCAGCACGACCTCGCGCGCTTCGGCGCCGAGGTCCCGCGCTTTTCGCCTCGCCAGGCGGACGTGCTGTGGGTCGTCGGGACCATCACCCATAAGAACGCGCCGGTGCTGCGCCGCATCTTCGAGCAGATGGCCGAACCCAAGTGGGTCATCGCGTTCGGCGTGTGCGCTTCGACGGGCGGCTTCTACGACAACTACGCGACCGTGCCGGGTATCGACCACATCATCCCCGTGGACGTCTACATCCCGGGCTGCCCGCCGCGGCCTGAGGCCGTGATGGACGCCATCCTGATGCTTCAGGACCAGGTCAAAGCGGGGCCCGCGCGCTTCTTCGACGAAAGCGACACGGTCGCCATCGAGGACCGGGTCGAGGCGATGCCGCCCGAGATCGCGGAGTCCGACAGGTAGAGCTCAGGTCGACGTGAGTACCGCCCGCGCCGCGTCGCGCCGCTCTCTCGGTACGTAGACGCGCTCCAGGCGCAGCGTGCGCTCGTAGCGGTCATAGAGGTCGGTGACCGCTTCGATGCGGCGGACGTGGCCGGCCTCGTCGACCACGAGCAGCGGATCCGCGCGCAGGTGACTGGGTTTTTGAGCGTAGCGGCTCAGCACGGGGCGCGCCGTCAGCCGCACCGCCTCCGGCTCTCGCGCGAGCAGCGCGACCACCACCGCCTCGGTCTCAGCGTCGAGGGGATGGCGCAGCTCCGCGGCGAGCGCGAGCGGTCGGTCCTCGGCGATGCGCCGCGCCCAGGGGTCCGCCGAAGCCACCAGGCGAGCCCGCAGCCACGCGTCGTCGCAGGCGATGAACGCCTCCGGATCGCCCGGAAAGCGCGCCTCGTCGCCGACCGCGGCGAGCCACTGCCGCAGCATCGCGTCGTAGATGTCGGACTTCGGGTGGAAGTAGACCATCTGAAACATGTGGTAGCGCGCCAACAGGAAGTGCTCAAAGGCGGGCAGCGCGCGCCGCTCGATGCCCAGGCGCACCACCGCGCCGTCGGGGACCGCGCGCGCCTGAGACACCAGCCAGTCGAGGTCGTAGTGGCCGTAGCTGACCCCGGCGAAGAGGCTGTCGCGCAAGAGGTAGTCCATGCGGTCCACGTCGAGCTCGCCGGAGACGAGGCTGTGCAGCAGCGGGCGCACGTCGACGCCATCGACCACGAACGCGGCGCCCGAGTCGAGGTGGGGCTCCACCAGCGCCGCGATGGCCTGCGGCGTCACCCCGGCGGGAGCACCCGCGCGCGCCAGCACCTCGGTGAGGCCGCTGGCCAAGATCAGCGCCATGGTCATGTCTTCGTGGGATGCTCGGCCGGTTCGCTCAGCGACGGCGAGGGCGGGCAGCGCGGCGCGGTCGGGCAGCAGGGTCTCCGCGGCGTGGCTGAGCGGCGGGTGGCCGATGTCGTGGAGCAGCGCGGCGAACCGCACGGTCTGGCGCAGGCGCGCCCCCTCGGGGCCCCGCAGCCACGGCGCGCTCAGGGCGAGCACGTCGAAGAGCCGCCCGGCGAGGTGCATGGCGCCGAGGCTGTGCAGGTAGCGGTTGTGCACGGCGCCGGGGAAGGCGTGCTCGGCGAACCCGAGCTGCTTGACCCGCCGCAGGCGCTGGAAATGCGGCGCGTCGATGACCGCCAGCTCCGCCCGCGTGACCGTGATGGGGCCGTGGAGGGGATCGCGCAGCTCCACATAGTCAGGCCGGGCGGTACGCATGCGGTGGACTCCTCGAATTGAGCGGGCTAACGTCGCCGGGCACTGACGAACGGCGCCGACGCTCCCTCAATCGGTCGCCACATGCAACGGGAGGTGGTGTGGACGCTTGGGAACTTGGTCCCGCAGACCTGGCCGAGCTGCGCGAGTCCGGCGCGCCCTTCGTGCTCCTCGACGTGCGCACCCCGATGGAAGCGGAGATCTGCAGCATCGACGGCAGCGTGCTGATCCCCCTGGACGAGCTCGAGCGGCGTCACGGCGAGCTGGATCGAGGCGCGGAGGTCGTCGTCTACTGCCACCACGGGGTGCGCAGCCTCCAGGCCGCGCTGTTTCTCAAGCGGCAAGGCGTCGAGCGCGTCCGTTCGCTCGCCGGCGGCATCGATCTGTGGTCGCGCACGGTGGACGGGTCGGTCCCGCGCTACTGAGCCGCGGGCCGCGGGCCGCGTCCCGCGGG
>CAZNZH010000684.1:0-3515 GCA_964577445.1 uncultured Myxococcales bacterium | reverse complement strand
AGTCGGTGCCCGTCTCGTCAGCGTTCATCACGCTGTCCGAGCAAGTCGCCACCGCACAGAGCGAGCCCTCGCCGCACACGCCGCTCTGGCAATCAGCGGCCACAAGGCAGCCCGCGCCGTCGCCGCAAGGCCCGCAGCTCCCGCCGCAGTCCGCGTCGGTCTCCGAGCCATTCTTCACGCCGTCCGTGCAGACCGGCGCCGAGCACAAACCGCCGGCCCCGCACACGCCGCTCACGCAGTCCGCCCCCGCCGAACACGGGCTCCCCGTCGCGCACCCGGCGCAGGACCCGCCGCAATCGAGGTTCACCTCGTCGCCGTTCTTCACGCCGTCATCGCACGCCGGCACCTGGCACACGCCCGCCGTGCAGACGCCGCTGAGGCAGTCGAACGCCGTCAGGCACTGCTGACCCGCGCCACACGCGCCGCACACGCCGCCACCACAGTCGATCCCGGTCTCGAGCGCGTTGTGCTCGCCGTCATCGCAGCTCGGGGTCGAGCAGATCTCGGTCACGCCGCAGTACCCGCTGACGCAGTCGCCCAGGTCCTGGCAGCTATTTCCGTCGCCGCACGGCCCACACGAGCCGCCGCAGTCCACGTCCGTCTCGTCGCCGTTTTTCACCGAGTCGTCGCACGCCACCGCCTGGCAGACGTTGCCGATGCACTTGTTGCTGGCGCAGTCCGCGTTCTCGGTGCAGCGCTTGCCGTCCGCGCAGTCGTCAACGCAGGACCCGCCGCAGTCGGTGTCACTCTCATCGCCGTTGCGAACGGCGTCGCCACAGGTCGCCGCCTGGCACGTCTTCGTGCCCGAGCCCACGCACACCAAGCTCGCGCAATCCGACCCGGCCAGGCACACCTGCGCCGTCCCGCACGGCGAGCAGACCCCGCCGCAGTCCACGTCGGTCTCGGACTGGTTTTTCACCAAGTCAAAGCAGGTCAGCGGCAAGATCCGCACGGTCCGCGAGCCGGACAGCACCGACGGCGGGTCGCTGGGCATGCCGCCATACTCGACCACATAGCCCTGAATCGAGCCATTGTTCTCCCGATAGTCGTTCCACAGCGAGTTCGTCAGAAAGTGCCCGTAGTCCTCGTCGCCGCCGGACTGGTTCGGCTCGCCGCTGGCCCAGTTGTGGTAATTCTTGCAAGTGCCACCCGTGCAAATGTCGCTGACACATTGGCTGTTCGCTGTGCAGCTCGACCCGTTGCCGTCCACGCGCAGCCCGTTGGTCGCCGAGCCGCCCGACCCGCCACTGGTCTGCGTGAAAAAGTGCCGCCCCGCGCCGTTGGCCTCCAAACCCTCCGGCCCCGTCACCCAACGCCACGTCCGCTCCGACCCCGCGTCGCTCGAGCCCATCCAGCCTTGCCCGGCCAGCTTCGCCGCCACAAACGCGTTCTCGGCGGCGCTCGTCACCGTCACCAGATACCCGCGAAGCCCGAAGTAGCGCTTCGTCGCGGCCGCCGTCTCCGCCTTCTGCCACGTCATCGTGCCACTGACGAACTCGTAAAAGTGCCCGGTCGCCTCAAGCGCCAAGCCATTTTGCCCCAACGAAAACGTGATGACGCGGTCCACCGTGCTGGGCGAGGTGCCGTTGGTGTTCTGGTAGGTCACCGTCCGCAGCGCCGCTTGGTAGTCCGCCACCGACCGGGTGCCCGACAAGGTCAGGATCCCCGTCGACGGCGCATACGACGCCATGATGCCGGTCGTCGCGGGCATCGCCAGCACGTCCTGCGAGCTCGACAACCCGCTGGCGATGAGCACGCGCGCTCCGGCGATGGTGCCGCTTCCCCCAACGGTCAGCGTCGGGTCGATCGCCACCGCCGCGCCGCCCGGCTTGGCCGCCGCGGTCCCCTGCGACGGGTTCACCGAGTAGACCACCGCGCACACCGAGTCGACGCAAGAGCCCGACTTGCACTGACCGCCAGCGCTACACGCGTCGCCGTCGCAGGTCAGGCAGGGCCCCCCGCAGTCCACGCCGGTCTCGGCGCCATTCTGGGTCAAGTCGCTGCAGCTCGCCGATGCGAAGGGCGTAGCGACCACCATCCCCACGGTGAGCGCGGTGATGAACGCGAGACAGCGAGCCAAGGATGTGATGCGACAACACGGTGCGAGCATGAAGGCCTCTCCCCAAACGAGTGACGTGGTTCGGTGCCGCACGGACCTCTGGCCGAAGCCCATGCAAGCTGGCGCGGCAAGCCCCCAGGGACCCCGCGCAGGGACAACTACGGTCGCGCGCGCCCGCTCCTGAAGCGGATTGCGACGTCTTTTTCGCGTCGCACCGCAACCCCGTGACACCCCAGGAGCCCCAGCTCTCAGCGCGCGGGCCCGTTCAGTCAGGCGGCGCTCTTGCCGTGGCTAGCCCTCGGAGTCGTCCCCGCAAGCCGCCAGCCACGCCTCGGTGAGCGCCGCCCGCGCGTCACGCCCCGCCCCGACCACCGCGCCGTCCGCCCCCTCGCCCGCGAAGCTGTACTCCCCGCCCACGCTGCGCGACAGCGTCCACGCCCCGCACCGCGCGTCCAGGTCCGCCAGCGCCCGCGCCAAGCTCGGCACCCTCGCGCGCCCCGCCTCCGCCATCCGCCGCGCCTCGTCGATCACCGCGTCCGCCCCCTGCGCCACCAGCGCCTCCTGCGCCCGCGGCGACAGCTTCGACACCCGCGCGGCCTGGCTCATGCTGAGGCTCCCGCGCTCCACCGCCCGCACCAGCTCCGGCACGCCCTCGTCCAGGAGCTTCCGCCCCCGCGCGATCCGCGCCGGCGACACGTTCACCAGCGACGCCGCCGTCCGCCGCGCCTTCCGCTCCATCGCCCGGTCGCTGAACTGCGCCATGGGGTCGACCGCACCCGCCGCACCCGCCGCACCCGCCGCTTCAGGCCCCGCGCCGCTTTGAGAAAAACCCGCCCGAGATCCCTCCCCAGCCGCCCCATCGCCGCCCTCGCGCTCGAGCCCCGCGATGAGCCGCTCCGCCCGCGCCCCCACGACCGACCTCTGGTCTTCCGTCAGGTGCCGCCTATGAAAATTGAGCGACAGCACCCACCGAATCGGGTCCGTCCCGCTCCACTCGCGCACCTCGGGCGCCACCCCCGCCAGCTCGCACGCCCGCAGGCGGTTACGCCCGTCGAGGATCTGGCCCTGATGGATGACCACCGGCTGCTGCTGCCCGTGCCGCCGAATATCCTCGGCCATCTCCGCGAGACCGGCGTCGGGCATCATCGGCAGCACGTCGCAGGCGGGGTGAATCGGGTAACCGCAGATGGTCGTGGACACGGTGGGGCCTCGGTTGGGCGCTGGGCGCCGGTGGTTCAGGTGGTGGTGGCGGGCCGCGTGCGGGCCCGAGCGTCGGCGGTCGGCTGGGGCGTCGCGGTGACGGCGGCTCGCAGGGTGGCCGGGGGCCCGGGTGGGCGCATCCATATCACAGGGCCGCGCCGCCCAAAGCAGCCAAAGCCAGCGAGGGCGAGGGCCAGGGGTTGGGCGCCGGGCGCAGTGTGAGCGCGTTCATCTACGTGACGGTGAGCACCGGCAT
>CAZNZH010000683.1:0-3518 GCA_964577445.1 uncultured Myxococcales bacterium | reverse complement strand
GTGAGGTCGGCCACCAGCACCTGACCAAGACGCGGGCGGGGCGCTGAATCGTCAGCCGCGGACTGGGTGTCTTGGGGCGCGGCCGAGCCGTTTGGAGCTGGCGCGTCGGCCCGGCAGCTCAGCAGGAGGGCCGTGCCCAAGATCAGGGCGAATCGGGAGGTCGTCGTGCTCACCGGCCGCAGCGTAGTTCAAGTCACGGCGCCGTGCGACCTGGGAGGCCCGTGAGGCGCTGGCCGCGCCGGGCAAGCGTCCGGGATGAGGTGGCTCCTCGTTGACCGGTCGCTGGGCTGCCGCTAGCGTGGCCCGAAACCACGAGGGATTGCCGTGCCGCGCGCCCTGAAACGCTTCGCCGTCGCCATGACCATCGCCGCCGCCGTGGTCGCCTGCCAGAACCGGGCGCCCCAGCCGCGCCCGGTCGAGCGCGCGCCTGCGGCCCAGCCTGAGCCCGGGGGGGCGCCCGGTGTGGCCGGGGCTGCCTCGGCGCGCGAGGGGACGCTGCTGCTGATGGCGGACATCCGCGGCGTGCTGCGGCCGTGTGGGTGCACCCTGGAGCTGCAGAAGGGCGGGTTCGACCGGCTGACGCCCTTTATCGAAGCCGAGCGCAGTCAGTTTCCGGGCGCTCAGCTCTTGCACGCGGGGCCGCTCTTCTTCGAGGAGGCCGAGGTCGAGGGCCACAAGGCGGCGCAGCGGGCGCGGCAGGCGGAGGTCGCCGCGGACCTGATGAGACCGATCGATTTTGCGTTGGCGGGCGCGACCGGCGTCGATGTGGCGGCGTCCCACGGCAAGCTCGCGGCGCTGGCGAAGCGCGCGAAGGTGCGGCTGACCGCGGCGAACCTGAAGTTGATCGAGGGCGCGGGGGCGGTGGCGCCGTGGGTCGTCGAGGAGGTGGGGAGCCTTCGGGTCGGCGTGTTCGCGTTGGCGTCGGTGGAGGACGCCGCGCTGGTCAAGGCCTACGCGACGGTCGACGAGCCGGTGGAGGCGGCGCGGCGCGCCGTCGAGGCGCTGCGGGGCAAGAGCGACGTCGTGGTCTTGCTCAGCGCGCTGGGGTTGCGGGAGACCAAGCGGCTGGTGCGGGCGGTCTCAGGGATTCACTTCGCGGTGGCCGGTGGGCTGGGTGAGCACCCGGTCGTGAGTGACGAGGCGGAGCTGGTCGAGGGCGCTGGGGGGGCGACGCGGGTGATGCAGTTTCACCGCGAAGGGCGCTACGTCGGGCGTCTGAGCGTGCGCGTCGTGGGCGGGAGCACCGATTTCGTCGACGCGAGCGCGCCGAGTCAGGCCGAGCTCTCAGCGCTGGACGGGCGGATCGGGCAGCTTGAGAGGGCGCTTGGGTCCTGGGCCAAGACCCGCGACGAGGCCGACAAGGACGTGCGCTCCGCGCGGCACCACCTGGCGAGCCTGCACGCCGAACGCGAGCGGCTCGGGAGCAGGGCGGCGGAGGCTCCGACGGACAAGAGCACGTTTTCGTTTCGGGCGACGCCCATCGCGTGGGACCTGCCGCAGAATCCCGACGCGCTGGCGCTCATGGACGCGTTCGACGAGGAGCTGGCGCGCATCAATCTGGCGCACGCCGGCACGCTGCCCGAGCCGGCGCCGGGCCAGGCGGTCTACGTCGGGGTCGACCGGTGCCTGGATTGCCACGAGGAGGTCCAGGCCTTCTGGGCCGCGGACCGCCACCACGAGGCGTGGAAGACGCTGGTCGACCAGAAGAAGACCTTCGACGCCGAGTGCGTGAGCTGCCACGTCACCGGGTACGGCAAGGCCGGCGGGTCGATTCTGGGTAAGACCGCCGGGCGTGAAGACGTGCAGTGTGAGGCGTGTCACGGGCCGGGCTCCAAGCACGCGGCGAGCGAGGACGTCGCTGACATCGAGGCGCACCCTCCACAGGCCGTGTGCGAGGGGTGTCACAACGCCCATCACTCGCCGAGCTTCGAGTTTGCTCGGTACAAGGCCAAGCTGATGGTGCCGGGGCACGGCAGGCCGGCGCCCTGACCGAGGCGGCTAAGTCCCTGCGGGCGGCGGCGGGGCGGTGACGTGGTCGGCGCGGTCGATGAGGACGTGGGCCAAAAACGGCCCGGGGGCGTCGAGGAGGCGCGAGACGACCTCGGCTTCTTGGGTGGCTCGGGAGGCTTGCATCGCCGGGATGCCGAAGCAGGCCGCCAGGCGCACGAAGTCGGGCCCTTCCCAGCGCGCGGAGGGGTCGCCGGCCTCGCCCGCCGGGTCCTCCCAGGGCGGGCGACGGTGGCCGAGGCCGTGGTCGTCCAGCACCAGCATCTTCACCGGGATGTCGTAGTAGCGAAGGGTCGCCAGCTCGTGCAGGTTCGCCAGAAACGAGCCGTCGCCTGCGACGTTGATCACGCGCGCGTCGGGGCGGCCGAGCCAGGCGCCGATGGCCGCCGGGAGGCCGAAGCCGGAGGCGCCGTAGCGCGTGCCTTGAAGCAGTTGCTCGGGCCGCAGGTGCCGCCAGTGCTGGGCGACCCAGACCTGGTGCGAGCCGGTGTCGCAGGCGACGAAGGTCGGGCCTTGGCAGGCCTCCGACAGGGTCTTGAGCAGCCGGGGGGCGTAGACGCCGCGCGCCGGCGAGTCGTAGCGCCAGCCGGTGACCGCCCGCTCGAACAGGCAGGTCGAGCGCCACTCGGCGATGTCGAGCCCAGACGTGAGCGCGCGGAGCGCCACCGCAGCATCGCCGCGCACCCGGACGTCCGGTTCGCGGCCTTCGGAGCCCACCCCGTCCACACCCAAGCGAAGGACCTTGGCGTCCGCGGGCGCTCGGAGAGCGGTCAGCCCGCCCCGGGTGTCGTGGCAGTCGCCGACGGCGATGATCAGGTCCGCGCTCTGGAGCGCGCGGTCGGAAGCTCGCGCGCCAAATTCCCCGATCAGACCCAGGAAAAAGTCGTGGTTGGTGGGCAGCGTACCGAGGCCCTTGAGCACCGCCACGGTCGGGATGCCCCCCGTCTCCACGAAGGTCTTGAGCGCGCTGACGTCGGCGGGGCTCGAGACACCGGAGCCCGTGCAGACCACCGGGCGCCGCGCGGCGAGCAGCAACGTGCGCGCTGCCTCGATACCGTCCGGCAGCTCGGGGGTCACGGCCAGGGTGGCGACGAACTGGTCGTCGTCCGAGTCGTCGGAGGGCGAGATGGCGAAGGACGCCGGCAGCTCGACCAAGACCGGGCCGGGCCGCCCTGAGCGCGCGGTCGCGAAGGCCTCTTTCAGCGCCTTGGTGAGGTCAGTGGCACGCTCGATGTCGATGCGTTTTTTGACGATGGCGCTGCTCATGGAGACGACGTCGACGGCCTCGCCGTAGTCCGCTTCGCCGTCCGTCGGGCGGTCCACCAGCGCGACCACGGGCACGCCGTCGAGGTGAGCGTCGGCGAGGCCCGCGACCAGGCGGGTGGCGCCTTCGAAGCGGTTGCTGCCGCAGACGCCGACCCGGCCCGTCGCGCGAGCGTAGCCGATGGCTGCCAAGGTCGCGCCGTACGGGTCGCGGAGCAGCACGGCGCGAGCGGAGGTCCCGTCGAGTC
>CAZNZH010000682.1:0-3525 GCA_964577445.1 uncultured Myxococcales bacterium | reverse complement strand
TGCGCCAGCCGTGCAGGAACAAGAAGATGACCAAGATGACGAGCGCGATGGCTTCAGCGAGGGTCAGGAGCACCTCGTTGACCGACGCGCGGATGGCCAAGGTGGTGTCGGTGCCGGTGTTGAAGACGAGGCCGGGCGGGAAGTCGGCGGACAGGCGCTCCATCTCGGCCTGCACGGCGTCGCGCACGTCCAGCGCGTTGGCGGTCGGGAGCTGGAAGATGCCGAGACCGATGCCCTCGTGTCCGCTGTACTCGAGGTACTGCCCGTAGTTCTCAGCGCCCAGCTCGGCCCGCCCGACGTCGCCCAGGCGCACCGCGCTGCCGTCGGGTCCGCGCTGCACGACGATATCCTCGAACTCCGAGGGCTCGACCAGCCGGCCGTGGGCGCGCACGGCGACCTGGAAAGGCTGGTCAGCGTTGGTCGGCGCCTGCCCGACCGCACCCGCGGCCACGAGGATGTTCTGCTCGCGCAGCGCCGCGACCACGTCCTGCGGCGTGAGCTTGCGCCGGCTCAGCTCGGTCGGGTCCAGCCACACGCGCATCGCGAACTTGCGCTCGCCGAAGATGCGCACCTCGCCGACGCCTTTGACCCGCTTGAGCGCGTCTTTCAGGTAGACGTCGGCGTAGTTGCTGAGGACGTTGGCGTCATAGAGCCCGTCGGGGTGATACAGCGCGTAGGCGATAAGGAGCTGACTCGACGCCTTTCTCACGACGACGCCGCGCTCGATGACCTCTTTGGGCAGGCGCGTTTCGGCCAGGGCGACGCGGTTTTGCACGTCGACGGCGGCGACCTCGAGGTCGCGGGTCGGGTCGAAGGTCACGGTGATGTTGCTGACGCCGTCGTTGCTGCTCGTCGACGACAGATAGAGCATGCCCTCGACGCCGTTGAGCTCCTGCTCGAGCGGCACCGTGACCGCGCTCTCGACCACGTCGGAGCTGGCCCCGACGTAGGTCGCCGTCACCGTCACCTGGGGCGGCGCGAGATCGGGGTACTGCGCGATGGGTAGCCCCGGAATCGCCAACGCCCCGAAGAGCGTGATGATGATGGAGCAGACGGACGCGAAGATCGGCCGCCGTATGAAGAAGTCGATCAAAGGGTGCTCGCGCCTTGCCCGCCCGGCGCGCGCTCGCTGGCCGACAGGGCCCGAGCCAGCGTCACCGCGGAGCCGTCGTGCAACGACTGAATCGACGACACGGCCATGCGCTCGCCCACCGGCACGCCCGACAGCAGCTCGTAGCCGCCCGGCCGCAGCGCGCCCAAGCTCACCGCCTGCTTCACCACGGTGAGCGCGCCGCCGGAGCCCGCGACCACAAACAGGTAGGCCTGCCCGCTCTGTCGCACCACCGCGAGCGCCGGCACCTGCACCGCCTCGCGCTCCGAATAGACCACCCGCGTGCGCACCAGCTCGCTCTCCCGCAGCCCCAGGGTGTTGTCGACCTTCGCCTTCACCTCGACGAGCTGCGTCCGCGGGTCCGCCTGAGGCGCGACAAAAAAGGCCGGCGTCGCCTGCAAGGTCGCGCCGTCGCTCCCCACCACCTCGAGCATCGTCTTGCCCGCCTCGACCCCCCGCGCCCGCTCGCTCGGGACCAGCACGCTCAGCTCGAGCTCTGCCGACTGCGTAAGCGACGTCAGCACCTGCCCCGCCGTCACCGCGTCACCGACCCGCACCGGGATATCGCCGATCACGCCGTCGGACGGCGCCACCACATCGAAGAACTGAAGCTGCACCTTGCGCTGCGACACCGCCGCGTCCGCCTCGCGCGTCGCCGCCTGCGCGAGCGCCACGTCCGACCGCGCCCGCTCCAGCTCCTCCGCCGGCGCCAGCCCTTCTCGCTGTAGCGCCTGGACCCGCGCCGCGTTTCGCCGCGCCTGCGCCAACGCCGCCCGCGCCGCCGCCCCCTGCGCCCGCGCGCTCTCCACCGCCGCCGCCTCCTCGCGCGAGTCGATCTCGACCAGCACCTTGCCAGCCTCCACCCGGTCACCCGACCGCACATGAATCGCCCGCACGTAGCCCGAGACCTGCGGCCGGATCTCGACGCTCTGCCGCGACGTCAGCGTGCCCAGGTACTCCACCGTCTCGCGCACCGGCGACGCCGCCAGCGTCAGCGTCTGAATCGCCACCGGTGGCGGCCCTTCAGGCGGCCCGGGCGTCGCCGCCCCCTTGTCGCAGCCGCTCGCCCCCAACGCCGCGCAGATCAGCATCAACGAGAACTTGGAAATCCAGCCGCCGGTCAATGGCATCGTGCCTCCGTGAGGAACGCTTCCAAGCGGGCGTCGACCCACTCGAACTCGCGCAGTGTCAGGGTGAGCTCCGCTTGGCGCAGCGCCGTCGCGCTCTGCACCAGCTCGAGGCTGGTGGCGCGCCCGATGCTGAACGAGCGCTGGGTCATCGTGTCCGTGGTCTTGGCCATGTCCCGAGCCCGGGTCGCCTCCGCGACGAGATCGCCGCTCACCGTCGCCGCCCGCCGCGCCTGGGCGACCTCGACGCTCACCTCGCGCCGCAGCGACTCGAGCCGCTCGCCCGCCGCCGCCACCGCCGCGCGCCGCTCGTCCACCAGCCCGCCGCGGCGCCCGCCCTCCCACAGCGGGACCGAGATCACCGCCAGCAGGTTCCAGCTCCCCAGCGAAAAAGGCCCCGGGTCCGTCGTCGCCGCCACCGCCTCGGTCGAGATGTCCAGCCGCGGCAAATACCCAGCCTTCGCCTGTGTCTCTTGAGCGCGCGCCGCCTCGATCTGCGCCTCCGCGGCCTCCACGTCCGCCCGCGCGTGGCCCTCGGCCACCGCCTCGCACGCGCTGCCCAGCTCAGCGACCAGGCCGTCGAGCGAGAAGTCCGCCGCCACCCCCAGCTCGCCACTCAGCCCCAGCACCAGCGCCAGGGTCTCCCGCGCCCGCGCCAGGGCCTCGTCGCCGACGATGACCGCCGCCCGCGCCACCGGGACGTCCTGCGCCACCCGGATCGCGTCCAACTCCATCACACACCCCAACTCAAAAATCCGCTGCGTCAACGCGGCGCGCTCGAGCGACTGCCGCAGCCCCGTCCGGTTGATCTCGGCCGCCCGCTCGGCCGCCACCACGGCCACCAACGCGCTGGCGAGCCCTTGGATGCTGGCCCGGCGCTGGTCCGCCAGCGACGCCTCGGCCGCCCGCTGCCCGGCGCTCGCGCTCTCGAGGCCATGCCACGCCGGCGCGTCAAACGCCGCCTGCGTCAACCGAACCGAGGCCGTCGCCACCGGCGACGTCGCCGGCCGGCCCCGCGCCCTCAGGTTGCCGGCCGCCGCCACCGGCGCGGAGTCCGGGTTCCGAAACTCGTACGCAAACCCGGTCGTCGCGCCGATCTGCGGCAGCAGCAGCGAGCGCGCCTGGTCGCGGCGCGCCTGGGCCGCGCGCAGCTCGGCCTCGCCGAGGCGGATGCCGGTCGAGCCCGCGTAGAGCAGCGCCCGCGCCTCACTCCACGACCGAATCTCGCGGGCCGGCCGTGCCGCGGGCGCGAGCAGCGGGTCGCTCACAGCCTCCGGCACCCACTCG
>CAZNZH010000681.1:0-3527 GCA_964577445.1 uncultured Myxococcales bacterium | reverse complement strand
CCCCCCGGGCTGCGCGGGCTCGTGGGCGGGCTGTGGTGGGCGCTGCTGTCGGGGCTGCTCATCTTCCCGTCCTTCCCCTTCCGCGCCGAGCCGGCGTCGGAGCTTTGGGCCCTGGGCTGGGTAGCCCTCGTCCCGCTCCTGTGGGCCCTGCGCACCGCCAACCCCCGCCGCGGATTTCTCTACGGCGCCGCCACCGGGTTCGTCACGAACCTCGGCGGTTTCTGGTGGATCGTCGTGGTGCTCTCCGAGTTCGGCCAGCTCCCCGACGGTGTGTCCTGGCCGCTCACGGTCCTCAACGCGGCGTATCAGGGCCTCCAGTTCGGCCTCTTCGGCCTCTTCGCGACGTTTTTGCGCCCCCGCGCTGGCGGCCTGCCCGGTCCGCTGGTGCTCGCGGCGGTCTTCACCGCCGTCGAGTACGTCTTCCCGATGATCTTCCCCTGGTATCTGGGCAACGGGCAGGCCTCGTGCCTGCCGGCGGTCCAGATCGCCGACCTCGTCGGCGTCTCGGGCGTCACCTTCCTCGTCGTCACCGCCAACGCCGTCCTCTTCCGCCTGCTGGAGGCCGTCACCGGCCGCGCGCGCCTGCCCAGGCTCCAGGTCGCCCTCGGCCTCGCCCTGGTCGTCGCCGCGCTGACCTACGGCTTCGTCCGCATGGCGCAGGTCGACGCCGCCATCGCCCAGGCGCGCACCCTGCGCGTCGGTCTGGTCGAGGCCAACATCGGCATCTGGGAAAAAGAGGCCCGCGGCATGGACCCGCGCGAGCAAGCCCTGACGCTGCACAATAACCTCCTGCTCCATCAGCGGATGAGCGCCGAGCTCGAGGCCGACGGCGTCGAGCTCATCATCTGGCCCGAGTCCAGCTACATCCCGCTGGGCGACGCCGCGGCCAAGCGCGACGACGCCTTCGCCATGGGGCTGGCCGCCGACGGGCGCGTCTTCGTGTGGCGCGATCTCGGCGCTGGCGGCTTTCAGTGGGCCAGCGGCCCGCGCATCCCCGGCAGAGGGGCGGACCTGCGCGCCGCCGGGGCCATCCGCGAGGATCGCGTCGCCTTCGCCGGCGATGGCGCCCGGGTCGTGCTCTGGGACGGCCACGCGTTCAGCGAGGTGCCCGTCGAGGTCCCACCCCAAGCCACCGCGCCCGCGCTCCTGGCCGTCGCGCTCGTCGAATCCGCGGGCTTTCACCCGACCGAGGACGCAGCACCCGTGGAGATCTGGGCCGTCGGCGAGTCCGGCGCGGTCTTCGCCGGCGAGCCCGACCGCCTGCGCCTCATCTCCAGCGGCACCTCTAAGACCCTGCGCGGCATCGTCATGTCCAGCGCGCGCCGCGGCGTGGCGGTCGGCGACGGCGGCACGGTCGTCATCTTGGGCCCGGAAGGCGGCCGCCCCCTGACCCTGCCCGTCGACGCCACCCTGAACGCGGTCTGGGCAGCCCCCGGGAGCCTCGACTTCATCGCGGTCGGCGCCGGCGGCACCATCGTCCGCTCCGACCGCGAGGGCTGGAAAAACGAGGAGTCCCCTGTGCACAGCACGCTGCGCGCGGTCGCCGGCACCCCGGACGGTCGCCTGGTCCTGGCCGCCGGCGACTCCGGCGTGGTCTTGCGCCGCGGCGAGGGCGGCGCCTGGACCCGCGAGGCCCTCCCCGGCGCCGGCGACATCACCGCCCTCACGATCGACCCCCTCGGCACGGCCCTCGCCGCCGACCGCCAGGGCCGCGTCTGGCGCCGCGCCGCCGCCAACCCCGCCGGCACCTGGGAGCGCCTCGAGACCCCCGGCCTCGGCCCCCTCACCGCCCTGGTCCCCCTGGGCTGGGTCCGCGTCCTCCCCCTCCCCCAAGACGCGCGCTACGTCCGCCAGAGCCACGTCCCCCTCCCAGACGCCGGCGCCTTTCTGCGCTCCCCCGACGACGAGCTCAGCCTCCCGCCCGGCGACCGCGGCTCGGTCCAGCGCGGCTACACCACCGCCGTCCTCTTCGGCGCCATCTCCTGGCGGCGCCGCGCCGAAGACGGCGAGCGCCTTCTCTACAACACCGCGATATTGCTCGATAATAGCGGTCGTGTCGTCGGCACCTACGACAAGGTCCACCGCCTCATCTTCGGCGAGTACATCCCCTTCGGCGACGTGTTCCCGGTCTTCTACGAGTGGATCCCCGCGGCCAGCAACTTCGCAGGCGGCACCGAGGTAAAAGCCTTCGACTGGGCCGGCACGCGCATCGGCGTCTTCATCTGCTACGAGGACATCCTCCCCGCCTTCTCCACCCAGCTCGCCGCCCGCGCGCCCGAGCTGCTGGTCAACCTGACCAACGACGCCTGGTTCGGCCGCACCGCCGAGCCCTACCTGCATCTCCAGCTCGCCCGGATGCGCGCCGTGGAGACCCGCCGCGCCCTGGTCCGCTCGACGAACACGGGCGTCTCCGCCGTCGTCGACCCGGTGGGGCGCCTGCTGGCCCAGACCGACCTCGACACCCCGGAGCGGCTCGTGCGCGAGGTGCCGCTGCTGACCGAGCGCACGGTCTATTCCCGGATCGGCGACCTTTTCGCACAGCTCGTGCTTTTCGGCGTCGCGCTCCTCGTGGTAGCACGGCGATTCGCTACTCGGAGGGGATAGCCTTGCTGACACTGGTCCCCGAGCTCATCGAGTCGTATGCCGCCGCGCACTCGACCCCTGGCTCGGAGCTCTACGAGCGCCTGCGCGTTGAGACGCTGGCCAACACCACCGCGCCCCAGATGCAGGTGGGGCCGCTGGAAGGCCGCCTGCTCATGCTCCTGGCGCGCCTCACCGGGGCCAAACGCGCGGTCGAGATCGGCACCTTCACCGGCTATTCGGCGCTCTGTATCGCCGAGGGCATGACCGCGGGCGGGCGCCTCATCACCTGCGACGTCGACCCGGACAACACCGCCATCGCGCGCCGCTACTTCGCCGAGGCGGCCTGGGGTGACCGCATCGAGCTGCGGCTCGGCCCGGCCATGGAGACCCTGCCCGGCATCGATGGCCCCCTCGACCTCGTCTTCATCGACGCGGACAAAGCGGGCTACATCGACTACTGGGAGCATCTGGTGCCCAAGGTGCGCCCCGGCGGCGTCCTGCTCGCCGACAACGTGCTGTGGAGCGGCCGCGTCCTCGAGCCGACCTCTGACAGCGACCACGCCCTGGTCCGCTTCAATCAGCACGTACGCGCCGACCCGCGCGTCGACCACGTCATGCTGACGGTACGCGACGGGCTGACCCTGGCGGTGAAGACATGATGAGGCATCTCCTGGCGATTCTGCTCGTGGCCGCCAGCGCAGCCGCCGCCCTGGCGCGCCCCCCCGAGCCGCGCCTGTTCCGCATCCCGCCGGTCGGCGAAGACGGCGAGAGCCGCTGGGTCTTCGAGGTCCACCCCGAGTACCGCACGCGGATGATCCGCATCGACCCCCTCGAGGTGAACGGCACCGCGGCCACCCGGGTCTTCTGGGGCGAGCAGCGCCTGCGCTTGGACGTGACCTTTGCCCGCGCGGGGCTAGGCGCCATCTACGTCCAGGCCGACATCC
>CAZNZH010000680.1:0-3534 GCA_964577445.1 uncultured Myxococcales bacterium | reverse complement strand
CGCCCTATGGCTGGCCGCCGCCGCCGCCGCCGCGCCCCCCGCCAGCGCCGCCACCAGCGACGTCTTCCCCTTCGCCGTCCACGACCAGACCCTCGAAAACGGCCTGCGCGTCTACGCCATCCCCTTCGACTCCCCGGGCCTCGTCGCCGTCTACACCGTCGTCCGCACCGGCAGCCGCAACGAGGTCGAGCCCGGCAAGTCCGGCTTCGCCCACTTCTTCGAGCACATGATGTTCCGCGGCACCAAGCGCACCTCCCAAGCCGCCTACAACGACGCCCTCAAGCGCATGGGCGCCGACTCCAACGCCTGGACCAGCCAAGACCAGACCGTCTATCACAACGTCGTCGGGGCCAAAGACCTCGGCCCGCTCCTCGATCTGGAGGCCGACCGCTTCCAAAACCTCAGCTACTCCCTCGCCGATTTCCAAAAGGAGGCCCGCGCCGTCTTGGGCGAGTACCGAAAGAGCGCGTCGAACCCTCACCAGAAGATGTACGAGGTGCTCCAAGACCTCGCCTTCACCCGCCACCCTTACAAGCACACGACCATCGGCTTTCTGCGCGACATCGAGGTGATGCCCAAGCAGTTCAGCTACTCCCGGAAGTTCTTCGACCGCTACTACCGCCCCGACAACGTCATCCTCGTCGTCGTCGGCGACGTGGACCCCGCCAACGTCTTCGCGCTCGCCGAGAGATACTACGGCGCGTGGAAGCGCGGCCCCGCACGCCCCAAGGTCCCCGTCGAGCCGCCCCAGCGCGCCGAGGCCCGAGAGGCGCTCACCTGGCCCTCGCCGACATTGCCCCAGCTCTTCATGGGCTTTCACGTGCCGGCCTTCGCCACCGACAGCGTCGACCACGCAGCGCTCCAGGTCCTACAGAGCCTCGCGTTTTCCGAGCGCTCCCCGCTCTACCGCCGCCTCGTCATCGACGAGCAGAAAGCCGAGTCGCTGGGCGCCGAAAACCCCTCCAACGTCGACCCCTCGCTCTTCCTCATCACCGCCAGCATCAAGGACGCTGCCGATCTCGGGCTGGTCGAGCTCGCTATATCCGACGAGATCGCCCGCATCGCCCGCGAAGGCACCGACCCCAAGACACTCTCCGAGGTCATCTCGCACATGCGATATGCCTTCGCTGGCGGCCTCTCCACCGCCGACGACGTCGCCTCCACCGCCGCCTGGTTCGCCAGCCTCACCGGCGACCCCCGCTCCGCGAACGCCTGGTACGCCCAGCTCGGCAGCGTCACCAGCGCCGACATCCAGCGGGTCGCCGCCACCTACTTCACACCGCAAAATCGCACGGTGGTCACCCTCGTCTCGAGCGCCCCGGAGGTGAAGTGATGACCGCCCGCCGCCTCCTCGCCCCGCTGCTCGCCCTCGCCGCGCTCACCGTCGCCGCCTGCGCCACCACGCGCTCAGCCACGGTCCCCACCGCCGCCGAGACCGCCCCCGCCGAGCCCATCCAGACCATCGCCCTGCCCTCGCCGGATAACCCGCTCGTCAGCATCCGGCTGGTCTTCCGCACGGGCTCTATCGACGACCCGACCGGCAAAGAGGGCCTCGCCGCCCTGACCGCCAAGATGATGGCCGAGGGCGGCGCCGGCGAGCGCAGCTACTCCCAGGTCCTCGACGCCCTCTACCCCATGGCCGCCTCGATCAAGGTCAGCGCGACCCGCGAGTTCACGGTGCTCTCGGGCACGGTGCACCGCGACAACCTCGCCGCGTTCTCCGAGATCTTGGCGACCCAGGTGCTCAACCCGCGCGTCGCCGCCGAGGACTTCGAGCGCCTCCGCCGCGAAGCCAGCGACTACCTCGCTCAGCGCCTGCGAAGCCAAGACGACGAGGCCCTCGGCAAAGAGGCGCTGGAGGCCGCGATGTACGCCGGCCACCCCTACGGCCACGTCCCAGCAGGCGCCGTCAGAGCCCTGGCCAGCATCACTACCTACGACGTCAAAGCCTTTCACCACACGTTCTTCACCCGCGACGCGCTGACCCTGGGCGTCGCGGGGGGCTACCCCGACGGCTTCGTCGAGCGCTTCCGCGAGCGCCTCAACGCCCTGCCGGCTAAGCGCCCCGCCCGCGCCGCCCTGCCGGTCCAGCCGACCCACGAAGGGCTCGCCGTCCACATCATCACCAAGCAGACCGACGCCACCGCCATCTCCATCGGCGGCCCGCTGCCCATCACCCGCGCCGACGAGGACTTCTACCCGCTGCTGGTCGCGGCGTCGTATCTCGGCGAGCACCGCACCTTCAACGGCGTGCTGATGCAGGCCATGCGCGGCAAGCGCGGCCTGAACTACGGCGACTACGCCTACATCGAGAAGTTCATCCAGGACGGCTGGTCCACCTTCCCCAAGCCCAACATCCAGCGCCGCCAGCAGCGCTTCGAGATCTGGATTCGCCCGGTCGCACCTCACAACGCGCTCTTCGCGCTGCGCGAGGCGCTCTACGAGACCGACCGCCTCGTGCGCGAAGGCATCCCGGAGCAGGGCTTCGAGGACACGCGGCAGTTCCTGATGAACTACCGGCTGCTCTGGGTGCAGGACGCCGACCGCCGCCTGGGCTACGCCATCGACGGCGCCCTGGTAGGCCGAGAGATCGTCGAGGAGCTGGGCCGCCGCCTGCCGGCGATGACCCGCGAGGACGTCGACCGCGTCATCCGCACATACTTAGGGATCGACGGGCTCACCGTGGCCATCGTGACGTCCGACGGGGCCGCCGTCCAGGGCGCGCTCCTCGCCGGCGAGCCCACCCCCATCGTCTACGACACGCCCGGCACCCCCGAGACGATCCTGACCGAGGACCGCACCATCGAGGCCTTCCCGCTGGCGGTCTCGCCCGAGCGCGTCTACGTGACCCCAGCGAGCGCGCTCTTCGACAGGTGACGGCCTGACGGCAGCCAAGTGACGGCCTGACGGCGGCTGGTGACAAGCGCGGCCGGCCTTCTGCTATCCTCCGCGCAGATCGGGAGGTCGGCCATGAGGCTCACAGACGTCACTCTAGCTTTTTCCCTGGTGGCAGCAGGCGTCTTCGCGGCCTGCGGCACCTCGAACAAGAGCGGTGGCCCCGACCTGCCGGGGCTGCCTGACGCCCTCGCCGACTCCACGCCCGACTCTGCGATCGACGTCCCCGAGGCCAAACCGCTCCGCTTGGAGTTCGGCGAGGCCAGCTTCCTCGTCGCCGAGCCCGACGGCGCGCTGCGCATGGAGCGCAAGGGTCTGACCCTCCTCTCGATGCCGCTGGACACCTTCGAGCTGGGCCTCGTCTCAGCGCTCTCCGACGACCTCGCCTACGACCCCTACTTCTTCGAGCCCGAGGCCGAAAAGGGCCTCTTCGCCCCGCCCGACGACCTGACCTGGGTGAGGCCAGAGCGCGGGCTGCCATCGGTCAGCTCCGACGGCACGCTGCGCCTCGACCTCACCTACCCCGGCGGCCTCACGGGCTCGGTGACCTTCACGTCGCCGGCCGCCGGGCGCCTCGCGGCA
This sequence comes from uncultured Myxococcales bacterium, assembly GCA_964577445.1. GTDB lineage: Bacteria > Myxococcota_A > UBA9042 > PHBI01 > JACKFB01 > JACKFB01. The sequence goes on along the minus strand of CAZNZH010000680.1, from coordinate 57 downwards.
CACTGGCAGGGTCCGTCGACCGGCGAGCTCCCGGCCTACTTCCGGCTGCGCCCGCGG
>CAZNZH010000679.1:0-3542 GCA_964577445.1 uncultured Myxococcales bacterium | reverse complement strand
AGCGTGAGCGCGAGTTCATCGCCGCACATGGGTTCTGTCCTTCTCCGCCTCTGCCGATCCTGCCATGAATGAACGGTATGCCGAGGGTGCCATGCCCCCGCAACCAGGGATCGTCAATGACTGAACCTCTGCACCCGCTATTGCGGAAAGCCGCCCGAGACGCCGGCTTCGACCGCGATTTTGGCCCGGACGACGGTTGGTACGCAATCGGGATCGCGGGAATCCCCGGGCGCGTCTGGGTGCGGGTGAGCGCGGACAGCGAAGGAGCCCTGCTCGCCCTTCCCAACGCCGATCTGGTCGCGGGGAGCCGTCGTGAGCCCGTCGAAGGTGTTCCTCTTCCCGACGGCGCCGTCGGCGCGGTCACGTATGACTCGGCCGCCGGCCTGCTCAACGCCCTCCGGCGGATCCGCTCTTCGCTTCCGGAGGTTCCGTTCACGCCGGAGCTGCTGATCGGGCCGGCGGTTCCCCCGCGCGACCTGCTGCCCATCGGCCACCGTCCCGGCACCGAGTTACCGGCCGGACTTCGCCCGGCGTCGCTGATGGACCAGCTCACCCAGCGGATCGCGGCGGTTGGGGCGACCGAGAAGGACACGGTGGTGAGACGCAGGATCGGCCAGGACCTCTACCGCGAGGCGCTCATGGCGTTGTGGGACGGGTGCTGCGCGGTCACCGGCCTGGCGATGCCGGAGTTCCTGCGCGCCAGTCACGCAAAGCCCTGGAGCGAGGCGACGGACGCGGAGCGGCTGGACGTCCACAACGGGTTTCTGCTCGCCGTCCACCTCGACGCGGCGTTCGATCTGGGGCTGATGACGTTCTCCGACGACGGGTCGGCGATGTTCCGGGACGGGTTGGCGGGAGACGTGCTGGCGCTGCTGACGGGTAGTGGGGAGGTCAGGCTGCGCTGGGTGGAGGAAGGACACAGACCGTATCTGGCGTTCCACCGGAGGAAGTACGGGTTCGAGTAGCGAGCGCAGCGCGAGGGGCCTACCCGCGTCGCCGAGCGCCTTCCGCGACTCCGTCGGCGGCGGCAGATCGGTGGATATATACCCAAGGCAGACGGATGCGAAGACTCAACGTGCGGTTCACGCAGATCCAGGAGTGCATCGAGAAGTCCCTCTTCGCGCTGCCGTCGCTGCCGAGGAACCCTCCATTGCGGAAAGGAGAGCTGTTGTTGCTACAGCTCGTCCTGGACGACGCACGTCCGATGGGCAAATACAACAGCCGGATCGAGTTCGCGCTGGTATTCGATCATGTCGTGCCGGACCCGACCGGCGCGTTGAGCCGCAGGCACTGGCCGGCCGCCGGGAAGGTGTGGCCACACATCCTCCAGTGCTCCGAGACAGTCGCCACGATCCCGTTCAGCCTCGAGAACCTCGGGTTGAGCAGGTCGTACGGCGGACAGTCGACAGCGACCTACATTCTCCCGCAGGACGAAGCGAAGATCCGGCCATACGTGCAGGGCGAGACCCCGGCGATCGAGCTATGGTCCGTGGCGAGCGTGGATTCTCTGCTCCGCGCGATCCGAAACTACGATGAGGTGTTGCGGCTGTCGCCCACACGAACGACCCAGGTGCGGGAGCACCGGCGGCGCGTTCCGGACAGCTGGCTGCCGGACGCGCTCAAGCGGTTCTACGATCACCAGTGTCAGGTGTGCGGGCACGACTTCCTGCCTCGGTACGGGGTGCCGTATGCGGATACGCTGGTGCTGTCCAATCGGTCGGACCCGGTGCCGGTGAGCCGGGACGTAGTGGTGGTGTGCCCAAATCACGGGGCGATTGTGGGCGCGGCGGGCGCGCGGTTCGACCGGGGGCGGATGGCGTTCGAGTATCCGAACGGGCTCGTGGAAAAGCTGATGCGGCGGGACCATCTGCTGGTGGGGTAGGGCCCGGATGGATGAACTGGTCAGCGTGATCCGAAATAAGCGGTCAAATTCAGCTGTAACGGATGACCTCCGAGATTTCCACCAACACGCAGGCGATACTGCTCCTCGTGGCGCCGCTCATCGTCGGCCGCCACCGTGGTGAGGCCGAGCCGCTCACGCCCAGCGAGTACCGGATCCTGGCCAGCCGTCTCCATGCGACGGGACGTGAACCAGCCGATCTCCTCGCGAGAAACGCTGACGTCCTCATCGACGACGGTCAACTGTTCAGCGACATTGGCCGCCTCCGCGCCCTGCTTGCCCGCGGCTTCCTGCTCAGCCAGGCGGTTGACCGATGGCATACCCGGTCGATCTGGGTCGTCAGCCGGGCCGACTCCAGCTATCCCACCCGCCTCAGGAGCCGCCTCGGCAACGACGCTCCACCCATCCTCTATGGCGCTGGCGAGCGCGCTGGACTCGATCGCGGGGGTCTGGCCATCGTCGGGTCTCGGGACACCAGCGAGGCAACGCTCGAGTTCACCGCGGGAGTGGCCGCTCTCGCCGCCGCCGCCGGAACGACCACCATTTCCGGAGGGGCTCGTGGCATCGATCAGGCTGCGATGCGGGCGGCCGCCGACGCGGGCGGAACCGTCACCGGAGTACTGGCGGACAAACTCGAGCGCGCGGTCGTCGTACGCGAGAATCGCGATCTCCTCCGGGAGGGCCGCCTCACCCTGATCAGCCCTTTAGATCCCGCGGCGGGCTTCAACGTCGGCCATGCGATGCAGCGCAACAAGCTCATTTACGCTCTCTCGGACGCCGCGCTCGTGGCCAGTTCGGACTATAAAAAGGGCGGCACCTGGGCGGGGGCCGTGGAACAGCTGAAGCGGTTCCACTTCGTACCCGTCTTTGTTCGGGCCAGTGGGGCGCACCAGCGTGGTCTTGAGGCACTGCGCGAATTGGGGGCGTCGGATTGGCCTGCCCCATCGACCCCCGACGAGATGCGTCACCTTCTTTCCCTCGCCGCAAACCGTCAGAAATCGCCGAGCACAGAGGAGAGGGGAAGGCCGACAACTCGAATACCTCTCTCCGCTAAGGAGGAAGCCGCACACCCATACATTGCGACGGAAACGGAACTTCGATCCTCTTCAGCGACCAATCCCGCCCTCGCGGGAAACGGCGCGATCCCCGACTCCGCCCGGGCGTCACTGGAACGGCTCACGGATTTCACTCACCTCCACGAAATCGCCGCGCACTTGGGCGTTCCGAAAAAAGTCGCCCGAGCCTGGCTGAGCGCCCTGGTCGACCAGGGCGTGGTTGAAAAGCGAAAGGGACGATTGCTTTACCGGGCGGGGTCAGCGAGCGAACCAGGATTGTTCGACTGACGCCGATATGGACGGCGACATCTCATCGATCGGATGCGACTCCGAGCCGACCGGCCGGCGAAGCGACCAACTCGGCACACGAAACCCGCGCTTCGGCCCGGGAGCACGACTCAGCCACCCGTCCAGGGTCGGCAGCTCCGCGTCCTGCTGACGTTACGCGGGAGTACAGTTGAACCGACTCTGCGACGCCATGGCCGTGGAGGTGGTTCTGCCTTGCGGCTCCGATTGGCCCCACATCCTGCTTACCTGACCTGGCCCGGGCTTGCGGACCTCCGCGATAAGCTGGAACTTAAATGCCC
>CAZNZH010000678.1:0-3548 GCA_964577445.1 uncultured Myxococcales bacterium | reverse complement strand
GACATCCATTACATAGAGGTCGGAGCCCTGAAACCGCGAGTCGTCCGACGGCTCGCCGGCGCGCGCCGCGGCGAAGTAGATGCGCGCGCCCCCGCCCGCCGTCGCGTCCCCCGGGCCGAACACGGGCTGCACGTTCGCGGTCACGGCGCCCGCGCGGCCCGAGCTCGCGGCGGTGTCGTGGGTGAGCTGCCTCAGGCCCGCTCCGTCGACCCCGATCGTGTAGATGTTGAAGGCGTCCGCGGCCGAGGTGCGCATCGCGAACGCGAGGGTGAGCCCGTCGTGGCTGACCGCGGGGTCCCGCACGTCGGCGGGTGCTGCGTGGACGCTCGCGGTGAGGTTGACGGGCGCGCCGCCGGCCAGGGGTGTGTCAAAACGGTACAGATCCGTCCCAGGCGTGAACGGCGCTCGCTCGAAGGGGTCCGCGAGCTGAAGCGGCCCCCCGACGGCCACCAGCGCGGTCGCCACCCCGGCGCGCCCGGCCGCCTCACCGAGCGCGTCCGCGCGCTCGGCCTCGATCCACTTCAGGATCGCCTTCACCTCAGCCGACTCCGTCGGCTCGAGCCCTTGCTCGATCGCGGCCGCGAAGAACTCGTCGTTGCCGCCCTTGTGCGGGATGCCCCCCGACTCCAACGGCAGGATCTTGGCCAGCAGACGCGAGCGGCCCGACTCGCCCCACAGCGTGATGTTCGCCCGCGCGTTGCGGTAGGACTCCCTCAGCTCGGCGCGGCTGATCGCCCCCGCGGCCGCCTCGACGGGCCGCGCAAACGCCCCGACCCCGAAGTTCAGCTCGCCGTGACAGGTCGAGGTCGCGCAGCGCCTCTCCACGAGGATCGGCTGCACCGTGTGGGCAAAGGTCTGCTCGAGGGCCGTCAGCGGCGGCTCATCTGAGCCCTCGGTGCCGTCGTCGACGCTCTCGGCCCACCGCGCCAGCGTTTGGTAGTCGGCCACCTCTCGCGACGCGAACACCTCACCCGGGGAGTGCCGCAGCCCGCCGATCTCGAGCGGCAGCGTCTTGCGCAGAAAGCTCGACAGCGCCGCGACCCCGTCCGCGTCGATCCGCGACTTCGCCGCCACGAGCGCCCGCGGGACGTCCGTGATGCGACCGCTCCCATCGACCTCGAAGGTCAGCCACTCCGCGGCGTCGGTCCCAGGCTCCGGGACCACGTCCCCCGAGACGCCGTGGCACGCCCGGTTGGAGCAGCGCCGCTCGAGCACCGGCACCACCTCCGACGCGAAGCGCCCGTCAGGCGACGTGTCGGCGCAGCCCACAGACGCCAACACCCCCAGCAGCAGGAGCGTCCAGCCACCGTACCGACGTCGTTGTCCGCTCGTGCGCGCCGAATTCACCTGCGCCTCCTTGGTCTCGCTCGAGGTTCGGCGTGGAGTGCAGGCTATCGATCTGGAATAGTCGATTCCTTGACCTGGATCACAGGTCCGCGATGCCCCAGCAAACACGGGGCCTACGCCTCCATCGATCACCGCGCCGCCGCAGGCAGGCGCCCCCTCCGCGCTTGACCCCGGAGTTGGCCCGGGATTTGCTCATAGCCACGGCCATGACGCGAAACCTCTCCACCTTCTGGTCCATCGCCGCGCTCGCCCTCCTCGGGTGCGGCTCCGAGCCCGTGCACCCCGACCGCGCTTTCGGTCCGGCGGTCGCTGCGGATGCGCCGCTGCACGCTGTGCGAATTCACGCACCGCTGGGGCTCGGTGAGCTCGCCGTCAATGTGGGTGAAATGACACAGCTCGCTCGGGTCGACTGCGTCACCTGCCACGGCGTGGGCCTGCGCGGCGACACGCTGGCCGCGGAGGGCACCGAGGGCGCGGCCGTCCACGGCGACGTCGAGCTGCGCCACGGCGCGCTGACCTGCGAGAGCTGCCACACCCCCAGCGACCGCGCGACGCTCCACCTCGCCAACGACGACAAGGTGGCCTTCGCCGACACCATGACGCTCTGCGCCCAATGCCACGGCGTGCAGACCCGCGACTGGCGGCGCGGCTCCCACGGCGGCATGAACGGCTACTGGGACCTCCGCCGCGGCGAGCGCGTCCGCAACCACTGCGTCGACTGCCACGACCCCCACGCGCCGGCCTACAAGCCCATGCGCGCCGTCTTCCCGCCGCGCGACCGCTACCTGAAGTCCGAGCCCGAGGCCCACTGATGCCGACCATCCCCCGCCGCACCGTGCTCAAGGCCGTCGGCCTCACCCTCGGCGCCAGCGCCTTCGCCCGCGCGCTCGCCCCGATGACCGAGTTCACCGCCGACATCTCCGCCGACGAGTTCCTCCAAAAGCACTACAAAGAGCTCACCCCCGCCGAGATGCAGACCATCCTCCGCCGCCTCGAAGCCGACACCAAAGCCAAGCACGGCGTCGACGTCACCATCGAAGACGTCCGCCCCACCCCCGGCGTCGAGTTCGGCTACGCGCTGAACCTCTCCATCTGCATCGGCTGCCGCAAATGCGCCGAGGCCTGCCACCAGGAAAACAACCACGACCGCACCACCCAGAACTCGTATATCCGCGTTCTGGAGATGGACATGGGCTCCATGGACATGGCGCGCGGCCGCGTCGACTACGACGGCACCGTCCCGAAGCCCGACAAGTTCTATATGCCGGTTCAGTGCCAGCAATGCCGCAACCCGCCGTGCGTGACGGTCTGCCCGGTCGAGGCCACCTGGCAGGAGTCCGACGGCATCACGGTCGTCGACTACGACTGGTGCATCGGCTGCCGCTACTGCGAGGCCGCCTGCCCCTACCACGCGCGGCGATTCAACTGGAAAGAGCCCGAGATCCCCGCCGCCGACATCAACCCGGTCCAGGCCTACCTCTCCAACCGCATCCGCCCCCAGGGCGTGATGGAGAAGTGCACGTTCTGCCTGCAGCGCACGCGCAAAGGCCGCCTGCCCGCCTGCCTCGAGGCCTGCCCGACCGGCGCCCGCGTCTTCGGCAATCTGCTCGACCCCACCTCGGAGATCCGCTGGGTGCTCGAGAACAAGCGCGTCTTCGTGCTGAAGGAAGACCTCGGCACCAGCCCCCGCTTCTATTACTTCTTCGATGTATGAGCCCTCCACCCATGAGGCCGCCGACGTGAACTCGCCAGCTCCGGCCCCAGACGCGCTACCGGCCCACGCGACCAGCTACCCGCGCTTTTTGTGGCGCTCAGTCGGCGTGGCCACCGACGGCAACCTCGCCTTCTACGCCTGGATGACCTTCCTCACCGCGGTCGCCCTGGTCGGCGCCAACGCCTGGGCCCACCAGGTCGCCCACGGCATGGACGTCACCGGCATGACCGACCACGTCTCCTGGGGCCTCTACATCGCCAACTTCACCTTCGCGGTCGGCCTCGCCGCCGGCGGCGTCACCATGGTCATCCCGGCCTACCTCTACCGCGACAAAGCGATGCACGACGTCGTCATCGTCGGCGAGATCCTCGCCATCGCCGCCCTCGTCACCGCCCTCGCCTTCGTCGCCGTCGACCTCGGCCGCCCCGACCGCTTCTGGCACCTCATGCCCGGCGTCGGCCGCTTCAACTTCCCCAGCTCCATGCTC
>CAZNZH010000677.1:0-3554 GCA_964577445.1 uncultured Myxococcales bacterium | reverse complement strand
CGCGGGTGTAGCTCAATGGTAGAGCTCCAGCCTTCCAAGCTGGCTACGTGGGTTCGATTCCCATCACCCGCTCCAAGACCCTTCCGGCGCGGTGAGGGGGCGGGCTCCAGGGAATAGACGGCGGCAGGACGGGGCGGAAAACGAGAAGATAACGAGACGACGAATCGGGCGCGGGCCCGAGCGGACGAGACAGGGTTCAACGCAGCACAGAAGAGACGACGATGGCGAAGGCGAAATTCGAGCGGACGAAGCCGCACTGCAATGTTGGCACGATTGGTCACGTTGACCACGGGAAGACGACGCTGACGGCGGCGATCACGAAGGTGTTGTCGGAGACGGGCGGCGCGTCATTCTTGGCGTACGACCAGATTGACAAGGCGCCGGAGGAGAAGGCTCGCGGGATCACGATTTCGACGACGCATGTGGAGTACGAGACGGGGAAGCGCCACTACGCGCATGTGGATTGCCCCGGCCACGCGGATTACGTGAAGAACATGATCACGGGGGCGGCGCAGATGGACGGCGCGATCCTGGTGGTGTCGGCCGCCGACGGTCCGATGCCGCAGACGCGCGAGCACATTCTTTTGGCGCGCCAGGTGGGTGTTCCGGCGATTGTGGTGTACCTGAACAAGGTGGACCAGGTGGACGACCCGGAGCTTCTGGAGCTTGTGGAGCTCGAGGTTCGCGAGTTGCTGTCGAGCTACGATTTTCCGGGCGACGAGATCCCGATCGTGAAGGGCTCGGCGCTGGCGGCGCTGGAAGGCCGGGACGAGGAGATGGGAAGGAAGTCGATCAAGGCGCTGATGGACGCGGTGGATGCGTATATCCCGCAGCCCGAGCGTCCGAAGGACCGTCCGTTCCTGATGCCGATCGAGGACGTATTCTCGATTTCGGGCCGCGGGACGGTGGTGACGGGGCGTGTGGAGCGCGGGATCGTGAAGGTCGGCGACGAGATCGAGATCGTCGGCCTGAAGGCGACGCAGAAGACGATCGTGACGGGCGTCGAGATGTTCCGGAAGCTTCTGGACCAGGGAGAGGCGGGCGACAATGTCGGCTGCCTGCTGCGTGGCACGAAGCGGGAAGACGTGGAGCGCGGCCAGGTCCTGGCGGCGCCGGGCTCGATCACGCCGCACACGAAGTTCAAGGCGGAAGCCTACATCCTGACGAAGGAAGAGGGCGGTCGCCACACGCCGTTCTTCACGAACTATCGCCCGCAGTTCTACTTCCGGACGACGGACGTGACGGGGATGGTGAACCTTCCGCAGGGCACCGAGATGGTGATGCCGGGCGACAACGTGACGGTGGAGGTGCAGCTGATTGCGCCGATCGCCATGGACAAGGGCCTGCGCTTCGCCATCCGCGAGGGCGGCCGCACCGTCGGCGCCGGCGTCGTCGCCGATGTCATCGAATAGGCACGCAGATCTAAGCCGAACAGGAAAGGCCGGGCAGACGCCCTGCAACGATCATGGACAGTCAAAACATTCGCATCCGCCTCAAGGCGTTCGATCACCGGGTGCTCGATCAATCGACCTCGGAGATCGTCAACACGGCGAAGCGCACGGGTGCGGGGGTTCGTGGACCGATCCCGTTGCCGACCGGAATCGAGCGTTTCACGGTGAACCGGTCGCCGCATATCGACAAGAAGTCGCGTGAACAGTTCGAGATCCGTACCCACAAGCGGCTGCTCGATATCGTGGATCCGACGCCAGAGACGGTGGACGCGCTGATGAAGCTCGACCTCCCCGCCGGTGTCGACGTGGAGATCAAGCTCTAGGCCCCGCCATGCGCACCGGATTGATTGCAAAAAAGCTCGGCATGAGCCGGGTCTATACTCCCCAGGGACAGCATGTGCCGGTCACAGTGCTGCAGGTCGAGGGATGTCAGGTCGTCGCCACCCGGACGCTTGAGAGGGACGGCTATACGGCCGTGCAGCTTGGCGTCGGGCAGGTCAAGACCAAGAACGTGTCGAAGGCCATGCGTGGGCACTTCGCCAAGGCCGAGGTCGAGCCGAAGCGCAAGCTGGCTGAATTCCGTGTCGATGCGGATGGGCTGCTTGCCGTTGGCGCCGAACTCAGTGTCGGCCACTTCGTTCCGGGACAGTTCGTGGACGTGACGGGCACCTCGATCGGCAAGGGCTATGCGGGTGGCATGAAGCGGCACAATTTCCGCGGACTCGAGGCCACTCACGGCGTCTCGGTCTCGCACCGGTCACATGGTTCGACCGGCAACCGGCAAGACCCCGGCCGCACGTTCAAGGGCAAGAAGATGGCCGGCCATCTTGGCGACGAGCGGGTGACGGTACAGAACCTCAGGATCGTCTCGACCGACGAAGCGCGCGGCCTGATCTTCGTGCGCGGCGCCGTGCCGGGCGCGATCGAGGGCTATGTGCTCGTCAACGACGCGAAGAAGCGCTCCCGTCCGAAGGAGGCGCCGTTCCCGGCCGCCTTGAAGGGTGCGGGCGCTCAGGCGGCGAAGAGCGATGTGGCGGAAGGCGAGACGACGGGCAAGGAGGGCGGCCAGTGAAACTCCGGGTCAAGAATCTCGACAACCAGGACGTCGGCGAGATCGATCTGGCCGATGCGGTGTTCGGCCTTGAGCCGCGCGCCGACATCCTGCATCGCGCGGTGAACTGGCAGCTGGCCAAGCGGCGCGCGGGAACCCACAGCACGCTCAACAAGAAGAACGTCTCTGGCAGCCGCATAAAGCCGTTCAAGCAGAAGGGAACGGGCCGCGCGCGCCAGGGCTTCAAGCGGGCCGCACAGATGCGGGGCGGCGGGATCGTGTTCGGTCCGTTGCCGCGCGATCACGCCCATGACATGCCGAAGCAGGTGCGGAAGCTCGCCCTGCGCACGGCGCTTTCGAGCAAGGTCGCGGCGGGGGAACTGGTGGTCGTCGACGAGGCAAAGCTGGAGCAAGCGCAGCAAAATGATGAACTCGCAAAGGTTCGCGATGCACTGAATGGGCGAAAGCTTTCCGAGGATTTTCAGACCAGTTTGTCCGGAGGCGACATTGGTCATGCCTGTTTGGCTGTGACGGCAAGGCAATTGGCCGAAAAACGACGGGAATTTGCTGAAGCAGTGGCGGTCACAGCGGTCCGGCTCGGCCTCGCCGATTACCTGTCGTCCAACCTTCACGAGGTTGTCGAGCGGCTGAGGTCGAATCTGGACGAAGCGTGCGGGCGAGAGGCTCGTCGACTGCACGAGGAGTTCGTCAGGCACTCTTTGCCACAGCGAAGCTGGACGGTGCTTGCCTCGGGCCAGGGAACTGACCGTCTGTGCTGGAGTGTCGAGAATACGGGAGCCGTTGCCGCGGCGTTCAGCGGGTTGCGGCTCGTCTACAATTCCCACCTTCTTCCCCCGGAAGTTGCGGCTGGCATCTGGGGGATTCCTGAGCCGGAAAGTGTGCTGCGCATTCCGAATAGCCGCGGGGTGAATAACCGCGACCTGCTCCCTGGCGAGCGTTACGAAGTCTGCTTCTACGCCCGCCGGTCGAGGCTTTCTGCCCATCTGTTGGAGCCTTACGGCTTTGGACCGGTGCCGACGCGCGGTGGCGAG
>CAZNZH010000676.1:0-3556 GCA_964577445.1 uncultured Myxococcales bacterium | reverse complement strand
GCCCCGGGTTGTGGGCTACCGGCGTCGCCGCGGCCGCGGCGACGCCTGGCTGACCATGACGCGCGGGTGACCGCCCGACGCCACGACCGCTTCGGCCTGCGGGCGGACGTCCACGGTCCGCCGGACCTTCAGGCCCCCGCCTCGCAGCTCCACCTCGTGCAGCCCCGCGGCGACGTCACGGAGGACCCGAGTCTCGCCCGGCCGCAGCCTCCCGAGATGCGCGCCGTCGAGCCGCACCCGCAACGCGCGGTGGGTCGTGTTGACGAGGCGAAGGTCGCCCGTGAGCGCGACGACCGGCCGCCAGCGCTCAAGCTCGCCCGGGCGCAGCGTGACCGTCGATGCGGCGAGGGCCCGACCGCGGCTCATCAGGACCACCTGGTGGCGGCCAGGCGCTTGGTCGTCCAGGCGCATGGACTGGCCCCCGCGCAGCGTGCCCACGCGCCGGCCGTCGACGAGCACCGCGACCGGTCGCTGGAAGGGGTTGTGGAGCTCCAGGCCAGCCGCTCGGGGGCCGACGGGGACATGGGTCTCCCGCCCTGCGACGACCTCGAACGTGTCTCGGACCGCGCCGGTCATCGCCCCGTGGTGACCGTGGTTTCCCAAGGTCCGCGCGGTGATGACGTGCGTGCCAGCCAACAGCGGCCCCGAGCCCAGCGACTCGCCCGGCGCGAGCAGGCCCACCGGCTGACCATCGACCGCCAGCCGCAGCGGCACCGCGCTGTGGTTGCGAAAGCGCGCCGAGCCGGTCAACGCGGCGACGCGCACCAGGGCCTCCCGACCGGGCTCGACCTGGACGCGCTCGACCTGGGGCGCGACGCCCGGCGACGTGAGCTCGACGAGCCGCACCCCGTTGGGGACGTCGCGGAAGACGGCGCGCGCGCCGGCGGCGACGAACCGCGGCGCGCTCCCGTCGATGCGCACGTTGAGGGGGAGGTGGCGTCCGTTGTCCACCACCACGGCGCCGTCGAGGCTCGACGCGCGGGCCATCGCGGGGAACGCCAGCGCGGCGACGAGGGTGGCGAGCACGATCGGTGTGAGGATCCGTTTCATCGTCAATTCTCCTTGCCGGCCGGTTCGCGCCGGAGTCGAGGGTCATGACGCGCGTGCAATGGAGAGATTCGACAATAATTTCAAAATATTAGGGCCAAAATGCGTGAAGGCCGGGCGGGGTCTCCCCCCGTCCGGCCTTCACGATCGAGCTCGGGCTGCGTCCTACGACTGATCGACAGTCCCCGGTGCTGTGGTCGGCAGCGGTTGGGCTGGCAGCGGCAGGTCATCCGCGGTGTAGCCGTGCGCCTCGTAGGCGGCACCCCAGATCGCCATCCGGCTGCCTTTGCCGTCATTCGCGACCTCGACGACGTAGTGCTTGTTGCCGCGCGCGAGGGTGAAGGTCCACGTCTTGGTCTGTGTCAGCTTCGCGTAGCCGATGACGCGGGCTTGGCCGCCGATGTCGGTCGAGGTGCGGAAGGCCGCCTTGAGCCGATCGATCACCTTGTTCGCGGGGGTGCGGCTGAGCAGGGTCAGGTCGCGCCGCCCCTGGGGCGTGATCGTGACGCGCTCGGCCTTGACGTCGAAGTTGGCGCGCTCAAACGCCGCGCGAAGTGTCGCCTGGATCTCGGGGATCGGGACCGGGGCCGGCGACGGCGCGCGGGCGAAGGCTACGCTCGCCACCAGTGAGGAGGCGACCAGGGCCACCGAGAGGACGAGGGTGCTGCGAAACGTCATTACAACTCCAGTGGGCAGGGCGGTCGGAGCGGAGGGCCCTGCTCTGACGCCGTCCAAGATAGCACCGGCCACTCGACCGGGCACCCTGCTTCCGACGGGGCTCGGCGCGAGGCATTCACACCGGCGGCGAGCGGGGCGGGGCGGCCGCGGCTGCTGTTGACGGAATGGGGGTGTCGCGGTAGGCCAGTCGTACCCCAGAACCCCGTGGGCGGAGGCGCAGACATGAAGACGGCACAAGTCGCTGCGGTGGCGCTAGTCGCGATGATCGGTATGAGCGGCTGCTTCGACAAGGAAGAGCCCACCTGTGAGTACTGGGTGCCGAAGCTCACGAGCGCTCAGCGCGGGGACAAGGCGATGGAGATGGTCAGCGAGCTGCGCTGCGCCGCCGCCATCCCGACGCTCTCGCAGATGTTCGACGACGGGCAGTTCCCCGAACGCATCTTGCGCACGCTCAAGCAGATCGACGACAAGGCGGCGGCCACGCCGATCCTGAAGCGCGCGCTGCTGACGCGCGACACGGGCAAGCTCGCGGCGTCGATCGTCGCCGACTGGAAGCTGAAGGAGGCGCGGCCCGAGCTGGAGCAGGTGCTGACCGGCACGGCCCTCCCGAAGCAGCGGATGGAAGCGCTCGACGCGCTCTTGGCCATCACGAAGCCGGAGGAGATCGAGGACCTGCTCATCACGTTGGCCGGCGACGACCCCAACCTGCAGGGTCTCGAGGTCAATCGCCGCGCGGTCGAGCTGCTGGGCGAGATAGGGTCGCAGAAGGCCGCTCCGGTGTTGGTCAGCGCGGCGTTCATGCGCGACAACAAGGGCGGGATGGCCTACCAGGCGGCGCGGGTGGCCCTCGCGCGCATCGGTCCGGTGGCCGTGCCGCTGCTCATCGACACGATCGAGGGGAAAAACGAGGCGCTCAAGGCGGCCGCCCGGGACAACGGCGTGTTGGATTGGGAGTGGCAAGCCGGGCCAGAGATCGTGCAGCTTCTCAGCGACACCCTCGACCCGCGCGTCGGCAAGCCGCTGGCCGCCAACATGGCCATCGAGCTGGAGCCGCCGGCCGGCGTGAGCCAGGGCATGGAGGAGAAGTGGCGGGTCGGGCAGCTCAATCGCCTCAAGGTGGCGATGCTCGGCATGGGGCACATCGGGCCGAAGGACGTGGTCGAGGACCTCGTGAAGATCCTCCGCGATCCGCTCGCCGACGCGGTGAACCAGCGGCTGCATTCAGCGACCTCGTTGGCGCTCATCGGTACGCCCGAGGCTCAGGACGCCCTGCTGGCGTTCTTTGGCGAGGAGACCGACGCGCGCTTTCGTGCGCCGCTGCTTCGGCCGGTGGCGTTGGCGCTGGACTCCGCTCACCTCGAGAAGTTTCGGGAGCTGACCGCCACCGAGACCGAGGGGTTGCTCGCCGAGGCGCTCAAGGGCGAGAGCGTGGTCGCGTATCTGGCCGTCGCCGAGACTTGCAAGACCGACACCTCGTGCCTGCTGAAGAAGCTTGAGAGCGAGAACAAAGACGAGGTCGTGAAGGCGGCGGTGCTGCTGGCGCGCGGCGGCGGTGACGCCGCGACGGTGCGGGCTGCGCTCATCAAGCGCATCGCCACGACGCCGGCGTCCAACATCGACGTCCGACGCTTCAGCCTCATCGCGCTGACCCGAATCGGGACGCCTGCCGACGGGGACGAGCTCATCAAGATCGCGGACAACGCTGACCCGTCGGACCGCTACTGGCCAGATGAGTTCCGCGTCTACGGGGCCTCGCTGAAGCTCCGCAAGCGCTGATACGGGCGGGCGCTCGGGCCGCGCTCCGCGGCCTGCCGGTAGCGTCTGTCCCTTG
>CAZNZH010000675.1:0-3574 GCA_964577445.1 uncultured Myxococcales bacterium | reverse complement strand
CTCGAGCAGGTCGGTCTCGTAGGCCATGATCTGCTGTAGCCGCAGCGACCACTGCTGGTCCCAGGGCCGCGGCAGGCCGAGCGCCTCGTTCCACGCCGGGAGCTGCACCGCCCTCGCCCGCGCGCGCTTGGACAGGACGACGCCGAGCATCTCCAAGGCGATCCGGTAGACGTTGTTTTCCGGCTGGGGCTCGGTCAGGCCCAGGGAGTTGACCTGCACGCCGTACCGGAAACGCCGCAGGCGCGGGTCGGTGACGCCGTAGCGCGACTCGGTGGTCCGCTCCCACAGGCGCGTCATCACCCGCAGCTTGACCATCTCCTCGACGAAGCGGATGCCCGCGTTCACGAAGAAGCTGACGCGGCCCACCGTGGTCGGGAACGCCTCGGCGTCGACGTCGCCGCGCTCGCGCAGCGTGTCCAGCACCGCCATCGCGTTCGCCAGCGCGTAGCTGATCTCCAGCGTCGGCGTCGCCCCCGCCTCTTGCAGGTGGTAGCTGCATATATTGATGGGGTTCCAGCGCGGCATCTCGGCCACCGCGAAGGCGATGAGGTCGGTCTGAAGCCGCATCGACGGCCGCGGCGGCAGCATGTAGGTGCCCCGCGACAGGAACTCCTTCACCAGGTCGTTTTGGGTCGTGCCGCTCAGCTCGGCTCGCGCGCCGCCCTGACGCTCCGCCGTCGCCACATAGAGCGCCAAGAGCCACGGCGCGGTCGCGTTGATCGTCATCGACGTGTTCATCCGCTCGAGCGGGATGCCCTCAAAGAGCCGCTCCACGTCGCCCAGATGCCCGATGGGCACGCCGACCTTGCCGACCTCACCGCGGCTCAGCGGGTCGTCGGCGTCGTAGCCGGTCTGCGTCGGCAGGTCGAAGGCCACCGAGAGCCCCGTCTGCCCGCGCCCGAGATTTTCGCGGTAGAGCGCGTTGGACGCGGCGGCCGACGAGTGACCCGAGTAGGTCCGCATCATCCACGCGCGGTCTCGCGTCTCGCTCACGCCGCGTCAGCCTGGGCCGCGCGGCTCTCCTCGAGGGTCTTGCAGCCGCGCACGGTCGCGTTCACCGAAACCCCCATGTTTCCGGGCGGATGCGCGTTATTCCACATCAGCGTGTGCGGCTCTGCGACGTCGTCCAACGCGAACACCTTGGACAGCCCGCAGTCGATGAGGCCGTCCATGACGAGGTGGTTGGCCTGATCCGCCTCGTAGCGGCTCGCGAAGTGGCTGCCCTGCACGCGCTTTTGCCGCATCCACACGTAGCGGGCGTCAAAGGTCAGGTTGTAGCCGGTCGTGCCAGCGCAGAACACCACCATGCCCCCCCGCCGCACGACGAAGCAGCTCACCGGGAAGGTCTGCTCGCCCGGGTGCTCGAAGACGATGTCGACGTCCACGCCGCCGGTGACCTCCCAGATCGCCTTGCCGAACGCCCGCACCCGCTTGGAATACGCCGCGTAGCCGGCGGTGTCGGCCGAGTCGGGCATGGGGCCCCAGCAGTCGAACTCCTTGCGGTTCAGCCAGGCCCTGGCGCCCTTCTCCAGGCACCACGCGCCCTTGTCCTCCGACGAGACCACCGCGATCGCGTGGGCGCCGGCCGCCTTGCAGATCTGGATGGCCATGGTGCCCAGCCCGCCCGACCCGCCCCACACCAGCACGTTCATCGCCGGTTTCAGGGTGTGCGGCGTGTGCCCGTAGAGCATGCGCCACGCGGTCGCGTAGACCAGCATGTAGCAGCCAGCCTCTTCCCAGCTCAGGTTCTTCGGCTTCGTCAGGACCTGCTGCGCCTGCACCTTGCAGTACTGCGCGAAGCTCCCCCAGCTCGTCTCGTAGCCCCAGATCTGCTGCTTTCGGCACAGCATCGGCTCGCCGCCGTTGCAGTTGTGGCACTGGCCGCAGGTCTGGTTGCAGTGGACGACCACCTCGTCGCCGACCTTGCAGTTCTTCACCGCCGGCCCCACGGCCCACACCACGCCCGACGCGTCGGAGCCGGCGATGTGAAACTCGCCCCCGTGCACGTCCAGCGGGCTCAGCGGCTGGCCCAGCGCGGCCCAGACGCCGTTGTAGTTCACCCCGGCAGCCATGACATAGACCAGGACCTCATCGGCGCCCAGCTCGGGCACGTCGACGATCTCGTGGGCAAACGCCTGCTTCGGCTCGCCGTGGCGATCGCGCCGAATCGGCATCGCGTGCATCCGCTTCGGCACGTGGCCGAGCGGCGGGATCACGCCCAGCGGATAGGCCCCGTCTTCCAATCGCGCGTCGTCAGTCCCGGCCATCCGCGTCACCTCGTGTCGGCCACATCGGCCCAGCAGGGACCGCCCGTCGGTCGGGCCGAAGGCTACGGCGCGCCGCCGCGCACGGTCAAGGTAGACATGGTGCTGCCGGGCTTGACCACGCTCGGGCGTGCTCGCATCTTGGGAGGATGCAAGCGCAACGTCCCGCGCTCCTCATCGCCGCCCACGGCTCCAACGCCGCCGGGTGGCTCGACCGCGTCCGAGAGTTCGCCGGCCACGTCGCCGAATCCCCCGGCGTCGACGCCGCGTTCAGCACCGTGGACGTCGCCTGCCTCGAGGCGGTCCCGCCCAGCATCCCGGACGCCGTCCGGGGCCTGCTGGACTCCGGTGCGCCGCGGGTCCTGGTCGCGCCGCTCTTCCTCACGGCGTCCACCCATCTCAGCGAGGACCTCCCGGGGCTGCTCGGGCTGCCGGTCGCCGAGCACGTGCTGCGCCGCCTGACCGCGGAGGGGCAGCAGCCGCTGGCACCCGGGCTCCCGGTGACGCTGCTGGATCTCGGCCCCACGGACCGCATGCTCGCCGCCAACGTCGAGCGGCGCCTGTCGCTGCGCAGCGAAGACCCGTCAGAGGAGGCCGTGGTCCTGTGCGCCTACGGCTCCGCGGTCCACTACGAGCTGTGGGAGGCCCTGCTCGGCGCGGTCCGAGCGCACGTCATGCGCCACGGCTACGCCTACGCCTGCCACGCCTACGTCGGGCACGTCGTCAGCCACAGCCCCGCGCCGACGCTTCAGGCCATCCGCAAGGCCGCCCACATGGCGGGGATTCGGCGCGTCCACGTCGTCCCGCTGCTGCTGTCGACCGGCGCGATTCAGACCACCGTCATCGCGGCGGCCTCGCGCACGGCCGAGGCGAGCGTGGGCCCGGGGCGCATCCTCTACGAGCCAGACGCGATCCTCCCCGATGGCGACCTCGCGGCCCATGTGGCCTCGGTCGCGCTCCGGGAGCTGGGCATCTTCGCGACGGTCGACCGCGGCGCCAGCGCCTGACTGGGTCTGCGCCGTGCGCCGCCGCGTGAGGCCGGTCGCCTGCGCGCGCCCCGCCCGCGGCGCCGTCTGCCTCCGTCGACCGACTGGCTTGACCCATCCTGGGGAGGGCGCGAAGATGCGCGCTCTCACAGCGCGTCCGACCTCGGTCCGGCGGCGCGACCCCGGTTCACTGACGAGGCGAATCTCATGCAGAAGGCCCTGCTCGCTGCCGGCTTGGCGGCCTTCCTGGTCACCAGCGCGGGCTGCAGCCGCAAGACCCGCAGCCTCGACCTGCCGCCGGATGCGTCGCTGCTCGCCGTGGAG
>CAZNZH010000674.1:0-3580 GCA_964577445.1 uncultured Myxococcales bacterium | reverse complement strand
GCAAGGCGATGGTCGTGGTGATGTCGCGGCGCATCGCGGTCGAGCTTTACGAGCACATCGTGACGCTGCGGCCGGGCTGGCACGGCGGCACAGACGAGGACGGGCAGGTCAAGGTGGTGATGACGGGGGCGGCGACCGACCCGCTGGCCTTTCAGCAGCACATCCGGAGCAAGGCGCGGCTCAAGGAGATCGAGAGGCGCTTCAAGGACCCGAAGGACGCGCTGCGGCTGGTCATCGTGCGGGACATGTGGCTGACGGGGTTCGACGCGCCGTGCGCCCACACGCTGTATATGGACAAGCCCATGAAGGGGCACGGGCTGATGCAGGCCATCGCGCGGGTCAACCGGGTGTTCAAGGACAAGCCGAGCGGGCTGGTGGTCGACTACCTGGGGTTGGCCGAGCAGTTGCGCGCGGCGGTGGGGACGTATGGCGGAACCCAGGGTGGCGAGCGGCCGGGGATCCCGATCGAAGAGGCGCTGGGCGTGCTGGAGGAGAAGGCCGGGGTCGTCCGCGACATGTTTCACGGCTATGACTACGCGGATTATTTTGGGGCGAAGTCGACGGCGCGGCTCGCGGCGCTCTCCGGTGGGGCGAATCACATCTGCGGGGTCGAGGACGGCAAGAAGCGGTACCTGGACGGGATGTCGGCGCTGAACAAGGCCGCGGGCATCGCCATCCACTTGGAGGGGGCGCGGCATCTGCGCGATGAGGTCGGGTACTTTCAGGCGGTCGAGTCGAACCTGCGGAAGTACACGACCGGCGGGTCGGGGAAGTCGAACGCTGAGCTGGATGCGGCGATTCGGCAGATCGTCTCGGGGGCGGTCGCATCTGAAGGCGTGATGGACATCTTCGCGGTGGCCGGGCTGAAGAAGCCGGACCTGTCGATTCTGTCGGACGCGTTCTTGGAGACGGTGAAGGCCTCGCCGCACAAAAACCTCCAGCTCGAGCTGCTGAAGAAGCTGCTGGCGGACGAGATCAAGGCGGTGTCGCGGCGTAACCTCGTTCAGGGCAAGAAGTTCTCGGAGATGCTGCAGAAGACGCTGCTGGCGTACACGAATCGGAGCTTGGAGGCCGCGCAGGTGGTCCTGGAGCTCATCGAGATGGCCAAGCAGATGCGCGACGCGCCGAAGCGGGGGGCGGCGCTGGGGCTGAGTGAGGACGAGATGGCGTTCTACGACGCGCTGGTGGACCACGGCGGGGTCAAGGAGGTCATGGGCGATGACGTGCTCGCCGCCATCGCGCACGATCTGGTGGGGGCGATTCGGTCGTCGGTGACCATCGACTGGACGCAGAAGGAGGCCGTGCGGGCGGACATGCGGCGGAAGGTGAAGAGGCTGCTGCGCAAGCACGGGTATCCGCCGGACAAGCAAGCCGACGCGGTGGTGACGGTCATCGAGCAGGCGGAGACGCTGTGCAAGGACTGGGCGGAGGTGGCGCCGGAGCCGGTGGAGGGCGGGGGCAAGGTGCTGCCGTTTCGGCGGCTGAGCGGGGGCGAGGCGAGGCCGTTTGAGAACTGCGTGCCGCTGTACGATCTGAAGGTGGCGGCGGGGCGCTTCAGTGAGTCGCAGCTCGTCGAGGAGGTCGCGCGGGTCGGCGAGGTGAGCAACCCCGGCGACTACGAGTGGGTCGCGGTGGAGGGCCGCGGGCGGTTGGACAGGGACTTGTTCGTCGCGCAGGTGGCCGGCGAGTCGATGAACCGCCGCATCCCGAACGGCGCGTGGTGCCTGTGGCGTCTGAACCCGCGCGGGCCGCTCGGCGGCAAGGTCGTGCTGGCGATGCACCGCGACATCGACGACGCGGAGACCGGCGGGCAGTTCACGGTGAAGGTGTACGGCTCCGAGGTGCGGGCCGACGACAACGGCGACCCCGGGGTGGCGAGGGTTGTGCTGACGCCGGCGTCCACCGACGCGCGCTTTCAGCCCATCGCGTTGGAGGGCCTCGACGAGGGTGAGCTGCGGGTCATCGCCGAGCTGGTCGAGGTGCTGGGGTGAACAGCTACCTGGAGATCGGACGGCAGCTTGCCGAGCACCACACATGGGGGGGCGGGAGTCGTGGAGCGGCTTGCGCGGGACCTGCGGGCGGAGTCCCCCGAGATGAGCGGCTTCTCTCGGACGAACCTCTTGTAGATGAAGCAGGTCTTCGCGGTGTGCCTCGCCCAGATCCAGCGGCTCCTCCTGGAGCTTGGCGTGGGCTTTGCGTTCGTGGCCGCCCCGAGACTTCAGTCGAGTTCTAGCTCGGCGCGCCGTTGCAGGGCCTCGGCCTGGTCCCAGGTCACGCCGAACGGGGCGCCACCCGAGGTGAAGCCGGCGATGTAAGCGAAGTCGTCGTCCCACTCGCTGCCGTACCCTTCGGGGATCGCCGCGGGCGCAGGCTCGACGGTCGGCCGGCGCTTGCCGCGGTTGTGCAGCGTCCGCGTGAGCGCTTCGACGTACGATGGGTCAAGCTCCACGCCGAGCACGCGCAGCTCCTCGAGGGCACACCCCAGGTCGACGCCGAACCACTTCGCGTAGCCCCTGACGACGTTGTTGCCGGTAAAGGTCGGGAGCCAGTGACGAGCCGCCATCAGTCGTGCGGGTGGCTTCATCCGCTTCCGCCTCGGCGGCAAAGGCTTGCTCCGCTTCTTCCGTCGAGCCATCCGCTTACTCGTCCCATCCGTCGCCGTCGGACCGCGTTTCGTCCACGAGGCCTTCCCGCACCACCGCGGCGCCGAAGACGGAAGCAACGCTCGATGAACGGTTCAACACGGCCGGCGATAAACGGCAAGGGGTGGCCGAGTGGCGCACCCGGCTCGTCGAGTCCTTGCCTGACGAGTTGAAAGGCAGCTTGCTCACCGTCGAAGAACCGGAGGCCGAAATGGGTCAGGGAGCGTCCTCTGACGGCGCATGATGCTGAGGTGTAGTTGTTGTCAGCCCGAGATGTAATTGTCGCTGAGAAGCCGCGACGGCCCGCGGCTCCTCAGCGGCGACGCCTGAGGTTGGGCTCGTAGTCGCTGAGCGCCTGGCGCTGCTCGGGGGACGCGATCTTGCGCGCGGCCTTGAGGAGCGCGTCGAGGTCCGAGCCCGCGAAGGCGTTGAGCGCATCGATCACGTCCTCGGCCCAGTCGTAAGGGTCGACGCCCGGCGAAAGGCTCCGGAACCAGACCGGCAGGACCTCTTCCCATTGCACGCCCACCTGCCAGGAGCCGGCCTCGTCGGCGAAGAAGATGATGTCGTCGCCGCACTCGTCGACCTGGCGCATCAGATCGATGAGGAGGCGAAGCCCGTCGCGCACGGTCTCCAAGTCGCCGTCGCGGTCGGCCTTGAGACAGGCGGCGATGAGGCGGGCGTGCTCCGCGATGAACGTCTCCGTGCCGCGCGACATCTCCATGTAGTTGCGCGAGTTGACGTTGAAGTCCTGGTAGTACCGGCCCGCGAGGCTCTCCCGATGGAAGCGACGGATCGCGTGCAGGAGGTCGGGCTGCGTGCCCTCGTCGACCAGGATGTCCTTCAGCCGCACGTAGTCCTCGATGAGCGCCGGGAAGGGCTCTTCGGCGAGCATATCGATGGCGCGGTCGAGCCAGACCCGCAGGCCGGTGCCGTCG
>CAZNZH010000673.1:0-3581 GCA_964577445.1 uncultured Myxococcales bacterium | reverse complement strand
CCACGCAGGAGTCGGAAAACCCGCACTCGAGGTCATGCTCGCAGCAGTCGGCGATGGGGCCGTATCGGCACTGATTGCTGACGCACGCGATGCCTGAGCAGGCGTGCCCGTCCTCACAGTCCGACGTCTTGGTGCAGCTCGTGATGAGGTAGACGAAGAGCTTCGACACGCTCTCGGGGTTCGAGAGCGGCGCGCCCGCCTTGTCGACGACGCGGACGACCAGATGCTGGCGCCCCAGAGGCACGTTTTGGAAGGTGTACGGGGTGGCGTCCAAGGTCTTGGCGACCGGCACGCCGTTGAGCAGATACTCCAGCTCGAGCTCGCCGGCGCCGGGGCCCAGCGTCACGCCGGTGGTCGTGACGCTCGTGGGGACCGGGGTGGCGGGCCCGATCCAGGCGATCTTTTCAAACGCGGTGGGCGACGCGAAGGCGACCCGGGGATCCCCCACGGCCGCCAGCTTCGCGGTCGCGGTGGCGGAATCGGGGGCCTCGTCCGCGCTCGCGTGGGGCGTGGGTGCCGAGCCGCCCGCCGTGTCGGCACATGAGCCCAGCGCAGGCAGCAGCGCGATCGCCCACCCGATGACGGCTAGCCGAGACGACATGAAGCTCAGATCTCCCGAGGCTCGCGGAACTTGGGGCAAGCTCTCGAAACCACCCACCCGGTGTGGTCTCAGCGCCATCTACTCCGCTCGCCGCCCACACTATGCTCGCGTCTGCGAGACGGGCGCAACGACAGACGGCGGCGCGCGCCCTTCGACTTGAAACCTGTTGCAATCGCGAACACCCGAAGACCTCGCGGCGACCGGGGCGCGAGGGCGCAAGACCGGCTGTGGACGGCGCTTTCAGTGCGCCGCACGCCGCCGCCAGCCCAGCGCGCCCTTTCCCACTCACACCGCTCATCGGCGGCCAGGGCAAGCGCTCGGGCCGCCGCGAGCCCGGCGCGAGACGAGGCGCCGCCTACGATCGGGGGCGAGCGCCGCGGTCGCGCGGTCTGCACGCGGCGTGCAGACACGCCGGCACGCGCCGCCCGCCGGCGCCGTCACCTGGCACGGCGCCGGGGATGTCGCCGTTTCCGTCCCGGTCGGCGCGGGTGTCGCCCGTGCACGCTGTCAGGAAGGCGAGGGGCCCATTCAGGAGCGCGCGGCGGAACATCGGCTGCTCCGCCGGCGGGTCGGAGTCATAGGACCAGCGCGTGGCGGCTCGGCGCCAGCGGCCGGGGCCGTAAGCGGAGCTCGCGCGGGGTTGTCAGCTCGGCGGTCGCGAGAAGCGCATGATCTTCCCGCGGTATGGCGCGCCCTCGGACCTTACGGTGGAGGCGCGTTCGTGGGTGTAGACATAGCCGAGCGCCACCATGCGCTTGCTGAAGCGCCCCGCGTACCCGCGGCCAGAGTCGACGATGATGACCTCGCAGGCGCGCCGCGCGTGTCGGTCGATGAAGCCCGCCAGAAGCGTGGCGTGTTCGTCTTCGTAGAGGATGTCGCTGCCTATCACGAGGTCGAAGGTGCCGAGAGCGCTCGGCGTCTCGTCGGACCAATCCGCGCGCAGGAAGGGGATGGGCCGCCCGCCGTTCAGCTCGACGTTTGCTGCCAAAAAGCGCCCGGCTTCGGGGTGGTAGTCGGTGGCGGTGATGTCGGCGCCTCGGTGGTTCAGCACCAAGCTGGCCAGCCCGATCCCGCACCCCACCTCGAGGACCCGCCGGCCCGCGACGTTGTAGTCCACCATCAACTGCGCCAGCGCCCGCCCCGACGCCCACACCACGCCGAAGATCGGCCACGACGCCGACGAGATCCCGAGCGCGGCGGCCTCGCCCTGGTCGTCGCGGAACTGCTGAACATCGCGAAGCGTGCGCACCCGCACGTCGAAATCGCCGAAGCTCACCGTTTCGAAGCTGAGGTTCACGCGGCGCTCCTGGCTGCGGCCGGCGGAAGCCCCGCGGGCCCAGCGCCTTCTAGCACAGGCGGCATGGGCCTGCGGAGCACGACGCGGTCCGCGAGCCCCGGCGGGCGTCGAGGGAGCCGATTGTCGCGTCCGCGTAGTCCGAGGCTTCATCGAGCACCCACGCCACCACGGCGGACTTGTCGAGCACCACTCGCATCAGCCCCGGCCCTCTTCAATCCACGCGCGGAGCTCCTCCTGGGACACCCTGCGGCCCTTCAGGGCGGGGTAGCCCGGCCGGTCCCCGGGTGGAACCGGCCGTCCGACGACTTCCCGATGTAGAAGGTCCCGATCCTCGTCTGGAACCTGTAGAGCAGCTTCATCTGCAATCTGAACCCTCCGTCTTGCGCGGGGTGTCGCCGCGGGCGACCTGGATGTTGTCAGACCACGGAGTCGGCTCGGTCGAGGATGGCCTCGTACAGGAGCTTCTTCTTCCTGCTCCGGGTGTGGTTCGCCTCCGACGCGATGAACCGGACGAGGTGCTCCACCCAAGCCCGCGGGGCGTCGACCAGGACGCGGTCATCGTCGGGCACCCGGGCGGCGGCCACGACCCGGCGAGCTTCGGCGTCCAGGGCCACGATGGAAGACACGGCCTCGAACTCCGCCATGGACAGCTCCAGCCCGACCATGACGTCCGGCGTGGGGAAGAGCTTGTTGCCCTGGCCTGTGAGGTTCCAGGGCGTCTCCTGCCAGTGGTGGATGATGCCGTGCTCGCCGCAGGTCAGGCAGGTCCACTCGATGGTGCCGTCGGCCTGGATACGGGCGACGACCCTGTCCGGGCAGCGGCGGCGTCCCACGCGGCCGATGCACCGACTGGTCACGGCACAGCCGTCCGTGGGGTCGTCCCACCCCGCGGTCACGCCCTCGACGATGGAGCCGAAGAACGTGGCGATCCGCCGGGCCGGGGCCGGGATGCTCTCGACGCGCCGCGGGTTCAGGACGTCGAGGTAGTGACGCTGGTCGACCATGTACGGCATCAGTTGTCCCCGCCCGGCTGTTTGACTTTCATGCTCCCGAGTGTCCCCGTTTGGGGTCGTACGGGGTCCATCTGGGACGTGTTTTGGACGGTCTGCGTCTCGGAAGTGCTGGAAATTGCTTGGGCCCGCTTCCGGCCTAGACATTGAACCGGAAGTGCATCACGTCGCCGTCTTGCACGACGTACTCTTTGCCTTCCACGTTCAGCTTGCCGGCGGTCTTGGCACCCTGCTCGCCCTTGAGGCGGATGAAGTCGTCGAAGTGGATGACCTCGGCGCGGATGAAGCCTCGCTCGAAGTCGGTGTGGATGACGCCCGCCGCACCGGGGGCCTTGGTGCCCTGGCGGACGGTCCAGGCGCGGACCTCCTTTTCGCCCGCGGTGAAGTAGGTGATGAGGCCCAGCAGGCGGTAGCCGGCGTGGATGAGGCGGTCCAGGCCGCTCTCCGCGAGGCCCAGGCTCTCGAGGAACTCATCGCGCTCGGCCTCGGGCAGCTCGGCGATCTCGGCCTCGATCGCGCCGCAGAAGACCACCACCTGCGCGCCCTGGGCCTCTGCGTGCTGCCGCACCTTGTCGACGTGCGCGTTGCCGTCCGGCAGGTCTCCCTCGGCCACGTTCGCCGCGTAGAGCACCGGCTTCGACGTCAAGAGGCACAGCTCGCGATACACCGGCAG
>CAZNZH010000672.1:0-3581 GCA_964577445.1 uncultured Myxococcales bacterium | reverse complement strand
GCAGGGTCTCCCGGCAGGCCCGGACGATGGCCTCGTGGATCTCGCCCGGGCGCACAAAGCGCACCTCGGCTTTGGCCGGGTGGACGTTGACGTCCAGCTCGCCGGGCGGCACCCACAGGTACAGCACCGCGTGGGGGTGGCGGCCGCGGTCGAGGAGGTTTCCGTAGGCGCTGACGATGGCGTGCTGGACGACGCGGTCGCGGATGGGGCGGCCGTTGACGAAGGTGTGGGTGCCCCGGGCGGTCGGGCTCTGAAACGTGGGGTCGCTGATGAAGCCCAGCACGCGCACGGGGCCGTCCAGCCGCACTTCGTAGAGGTGCTCGGTGGTCTGCCGCCCCAGCACCTGGAAGATGCGGTGTTTGAGCGACGGCGCGGCGGGGTGGTCGACGCTGACCCGGCCGTTGTGGCTCAGGCGCAGGTGAACGTGGGGGTTTCCCAGGGCCGTGTCGGCGATGAGCGCGTGGATGTGGCCCATCTCCGTGGCGGTGCGCTTGAGAAACTTCAGCCGCGCCGGCACGGCGAAGAAGAGGTCGCTGACCTCGATGCGCGTGCCCACCGGGCCGCCGATATCGCGCATCGCCGTGGCGCCGCCGGCCTCGATGCGCAGCTCGGTCCCGACGCCGTCTTCGGCGGTGCGGGTGGCGAGGACGAAGCGCGACACCGACGCGATGGAGGGCAGGGCCTCACCACGAAACCCAAGAGTTCCGATGGCTTGCAGGTCTTCGACCCTGTGGATCTTGCTGGTCGCGTGGCGCTCGAGCGCCAGCACGGCGTCCGCGCGCGACATGCCGTGGCCGTCGTCGACCACCCGCACCACGCGCCGGCCGCCCTCCTCGACGTCGACGAAGATCGTGGTCGCGCCCGCGTCCAGCGCGTTCTCCAGCAGCTCCTTCACCACCGAGGCGGGCCGCTCGACCACCTCGCCGGCCGCGATCTGGTTCGCCAGGGCCGCCGGCAGGACCGCTATGCGCGGGCGCTCGGTCAATCCTTCACGATCTTCAGAGACGGGCGCTGCCGCGGCGGCGTGGGCTCGGGAGTCACGGCGTCGCTCTTGTCCTCGTCGCGCTCGTCAGAGTCGACGCCGCCCTGGATCAACGCGAACCCGCGCCGCGGAGGCGCTTTTTCCCGCCGCCCGCTCGGGCTCGGGCCCCGGGCTGCGGAGGCGCGCGCGGGCTGCGGCCGAGCCGGCGGGCGGCTGGTCGGGACCACCGGGACACCGCCGCCGGGCGTGGGCGTCTGGCCTGGCCCCGGCGCGAAGAAGGGATCGAGCTCGGGCGGCATCGACTCGGGCCAGAGCATCCCCTCGTGCTCCACGTCGGGCATGGTCAGGCCGAAGACGGCTTCCCAGGGCACCGTGCAGCCGAAGTTCTGCCGCTGAAACGACAACACCGCGTAGATGCTGTCGTCGCCGATCTCAAGCGCGGGCAACTGAAACTGCCAGGCGACGTTGAGGCGGAGCACCGGATCGGCACGAAACTGCGGCGGCACGATGACGCCGGGCGCGCGGGGGTCGAGATGGATCATGACCATCCCGCGATCCAGCAGCTCGAGCATCTTCTGCCGCTTCTGCTCTCTGGTCGTATCGCCGCTCATCGTGCGCCCATGGCGTTGGCGTATCAGAACGGCGTGTCGGCGGCAATCACCCCCGCGGCGACGGCGGGCGGCTGGGTAAAATCTGGTAGGCGCGCCTGGAGCAGCCGTGTGGACACGGCCGGGCCCCCCCGAACCTCGCGCGAGCTCCCCCCGCACGCTCCAGGTCAGCGCCTCCCAGATGGGGTCCGGTCTGCGGCGCCGCTTGTGAGCTCGTCGAGCTCAGGGAGGCGTCGCGGACCGTGTCCGGTGCGCCCGCAGCGAGCGCGACGCCCCCACTGATTCGACCCGGGCCCGCATTTCCTTGAGCGGTTTATCGTCAGCGCGCGCGCCGGCCAGCCTTGACGCGCGGCGCACGCGGCGGCTGCACCCCAGCGACGGCGCGGACGATGCCGTCGCCGCGCGTCGGCGCCACCGCCAGCACCTCATGGGAGGTCAGCACGGCCGAGGCGCCGGAGAAGACGATGTCCCGCTCGGGGCCCCAGCTATTGGCCGCGACCAGCGTCGTCTCGAGCCCGGCGAGCCGCCACGCCCAGTAGCGCCACACGGCGAACCCCTCGTCGAGCCAGTTGGTCGGGAACGCGATGGCCAGCGGTTTGACCTGATGGCACCAGGCCAAGAACTCGTCGTCGTTGAGATCCATGCAGATCCCCACGGTGAACGTGCCGGCCCGCGTCTCGAAGACCCGGTAGCCCGAGTCACCGGGCTCGGACCACCGCTCATCGGGCTCGTAGAGCATGGACTTCCGATAGACGAAGCGCAGCTCGCCCGTGTCGTCGATGACCAGCGCGCTGTTGTAGAGGACCGCGCCGGCGTCTTCGGGGAAGCCGCAGACGATCCAGCAGCCGCACTGGCGCGCGATGGGCGCCAGCGCTTCAAAGGTGGGGCCGCGCGCCGGCTCGGCGACGGTGCGCGCGTGGGCCGGATCGTCGAAGAGATACCCGGTCGCCGCCATCTCGGGCAGCACCACGAGGTCCGCACCCATGGCGGCCTCGAGGGCCATACGCGTCATCGCCTCGCGCGACGCGTCGAGGGCGCCCAGGTGGGCCTTGAACTGGATCGCCGCCACGCGCATGCCGCCCAACCTAGCGACTTCGCCCTCCCAGGTCGATCCTTGGTTTTCGGCCGGCTCCCGGGCCCCGGCTCCGGCGTGCGCGTGCGCCCGGGGCCGCCACCGGTTCGAGGGCACCCGCGCGCGGGCGTCACGCCGCGCGAGGCGCTGGTGTATGCTGCGCCGCCCCGAGCCCGGAGACGTCGTGAAGGACAAGCACATCAGCATCCGCATCGAGCAATGCCTGGCGCTGGCGAAGGCCTCGAACTGCCCGCGGCGGAAGTTCGGCGCCCTGCTGGTCGATCCCGAGCGCAACGTCGTGCTCATGGACGGCTACAACGGCGGCCCGCGAGGCGGCGGGGCGCTGTGCGGCGGCGAGGTCTGCCTGCGCGACACCATGGCCATCGAGAGCGGCACCCGCATCGAGATCGGCTGTCATCACGCGGAGATGAACCTCATCTGCAACGCCGCCGCCAACGGCGTCCCGACGCGCGGCGCGTGGCTCATCGTGACCGGCGAGCCTTGCACCATGTGCGCCAAGCTGATTCACCACGCGGGGATCACACGCGTCCTCGTCGTAAGCGAGGGGTACGCCGGCGCGAACGGTGTCCCCTACCTCACCGACCACGGCGTCGAGGTGGTCGCCGTCGACGGGCCGCGCGATCCGCGGCTCGCGGCGGTGTGAGAACCGGCTCCTTTGCCCGTCCAACCGTGTCGGGCGCGCAAAAGAGCCGGGTAGTCCTGAAGCCATGCGACGCACCCTGGCGGGTGCGATGGTGCTGCGGGTGCATGACCCGGACTACCCGGCTGTAGATCGTTTCGGCTTGGGCCCGGAAAATCTTGAGCGAACTCGCCGGCGGGGAGCGCAAACTCGGCAGCCACGGGCGTCTGCGAGGCATCGCCCCACGGCTCGCCGGCCGGTGGCCGCCCGTTGGCGCCC
>CAZNZH010000671.1:0-3582 GCA_964577445.1 uncultured Myxococcales bacterium | reverse complement strand
TCAGGGCAGCGGCGGCTCGGGGGGCTCCATCTGGCGGGGGGCTCCGGAGCCCATGGGGAGGACGGCGGCGGGGCTTCCGGGTTCGATGGGCGGGGGCAGCAGGCGTGAGGTGGCTTGGGGGGAGAGCTTTCGGCGGCCGATTCGGTGCAGGCGTAGCGGCAGCGGGCCGGGGGGGCGGGTGGCGACGTAGGCTTGGAGGTAGGTTGGGAGGTCGAGGTCCAGCGCCGCGACGGGCTCGAGTTCGAAGGCGTCGTGCATCGCGGCGCACTGGGGGCTCAGGGTCTCGCCGCTGCCGGGGGCGATGTCCAGCCAGCAGTAGAGGCCCTCGTAGAAGTAGGCCTCGGGGCGGTCGGTGCCGTCGTGGAGCTTTGCCAGGGCGTATTCGACCGTGACGACCTGTTCGGCGCTCTGGCGGGCGGCCGTGAGCGCTAGGGCCATGTCGCGAGGCGCCATGTCCAGCATGCTGCGGCGGTTGTCCGGCGTGATGAGGCGGGCGGTGTCGGAGATGAGCGGCGGCGTCTGGCGGCCGAGGTCCAGCGCCCAGGTGTGCTCGGCCTGCCAGTCCATGGGGAAGGGGTTCATCGCCGGCCACCACAGCGCGGTGCCGAGGGCGGCGAGGGCCACGGTGGCGGCGGCGGCGCGGGTGGAGGTGGCGAGGCGGGGCAGGCGCATGGCGAGGTCGGTGGCGCCCAGGGCGCAGAGGAGGACGACCGGGGGGAGGCCCAGGAGGTGGTAGCGGGCCATGGTGAAGACGACGCCCGCGGGGCCCATGTGGGCGTAGAGGGCGAGGGTCGTCAGGGGGATGGCCAGCAGTGAGATCGCCAGGAGGCGCCTGCCGGAGCGGAAGGCGGTGACGGCGCCCCACAGGGCGAGCGGCCACAGCCAGACCGGGGTGGTGGCGGCGTCGAAGTAGGCGTTGCGGCCGTCGGGGCGGAGGAGCAGCCAGAGGTATTCGAGGGCGCCGAGGCTGCCGATGGACTCGGTGGCGCCGGAGGTGGGGGCGAAGCGCTGGGCGTGGGCGGAGGTGCTGAGGCCGAGGACCGTCGGGAGGGTGAGCCAGGCGGCGGCGGCGACGATGGCGAGGCGGGCTGGGGAGAGCAGGCGGCGGCGGACGGCGGGGCCGGCGCTGAGCGCGACGAGGGCTAAAAACGCGAGCCAGAGGGCGGCCTCGGGGCGCATGAAGGCGGTGGCGGCGGCGGCGGCGGTCAGGGCGGCGAAGGTGCGGGCGCGGCCGGTGCGGGCGGCGACGATGGCGAGGGCGAGGCCGAGGGTGGCGAAGAGGGCGACGTGGACGTGGACGGACTCCGACGCCGACACGCGGATGTGCTGGGGCCACAGGGCGAAGAGCGCGGCGGTGGCGAGGCCGAGGGCGCGGCCGCCGGTGAGTGCTGAGCCGAGGGCGTAGGCGGCGGGGACGGTGAGCGCGCCCAGGAGCACGTTCATGGCGAACCAAGCGGAGAAGGCGTCGCCGGGGAGGAGCGGGCGGAGCGCGGCGAAGACGAGCTGGGGGCCTTGGGGGTAGACCTCGATGGGCTGGCCGAGGACGGGGGCGTCGGCGAAGGGGGGGATGGCGAGGAGCGCGTGGGCTTCGCGGAGGAAGGTGGGGCCGGCGAGGGCGCGCAGGGCGAGGGCGAGCGCGGTGAGGGCGAGGAGTGCCAAGGCGGTGCGGGCGGCGCCGGGGCCGCGGAGGCCGAGATCGGCGAGGAGCGCGGCGAGGGCGGCGAGCAGGGCGAGGAGCAGCGCGAGCAGGACGATGGCGATGGCGGTCGTGGAGTGCTCGAGCGGGTGCTCGAAGGCGCGGGTGAGGAGGGCGCGGAGTTGGGGGGCCACCTTCTGCGAGGCGTCTTTTTGCGTGGTGGATCCTGGCGGATCGGACCATGACTGCCAGAAGGTGCCCGTGTCGGCGGCGCGCAGGGTGTCGGCCAGGGCGGCCAGGGCGGCCGCGCCTTCGGGGGTGGCGGGGGGCTGCTCGAGGGCGAAGGCGAAGGACGCGGTGGGCGGCAGTGGCGCGGGTGGCAGGTCCGCGCAGGCGGCGGCGACGAGGTGGACCACGGCGCGGTCGCCTGGGGCCTCGATGGCGAGGCGGACCGACGAGGGGTGCAGCTCCAGGGCGGTCAGCCGCCAGCCCGCGGGCGCGCCCGCCAGGGGCTCGCCGACCCGGCCGGGCGCCAGGAGCCGCTGCACGTCGCGCGCCTGAGACTGCTGGACGATCGGCACGCGGCCGTCGCTCAGCGCGCACGGCGTGGGCGGCGTCGCGTGGGCGGCGGTCGCCAGCACCAGCAAGGGCACCAGCAGCGCGAGGGTCGTGGTCCGGGGCGGCATCGGCGCGATTATGGGGCAGCGGCCGGCGGGGCGCCATCGGCGCGGGCAGCGGGCCGGTCAGCGCGCGCGCAGCAGGCTTCGCGCCGAGAGCACGCCGAAGCCCTGCTCGCGCACGCTCCACACGCCGTCGCGGCGCCCCAGGTACACCGCGTAGACCGGCTCGTCGTCGGCCGTGAACTCAAGCACCGCGCGGCCCAGGCGCTCGTGGAGGTGGCTGGCGACGAAGCGCGGGTTGTCGCGGGCGCCGAGCGTCACCACCACGTCGCGCCCGCCTCGGAGGATGCGCTCCGGGTCGCCCTCGAGCTTGGCCGCCGCGGCGACGAGCTGCGCGCCCAGGCCGTCGAGGGCCGGGTCCCCTGGCAGCGCACCCACGTCGATGTGCGGGCCGATGAGGCCCTCCAAAAAGGGCGCCGCGTGCTCGCGGATCTCGTCGACGCCGCCCAGGCGCCACCCCTGCGCGTCGGCCACGGCGTAGGCGAAGATGCGATCGACCGTGCGCCCGCCCACGACGACGTCCAGCGTCAACACCAGCCGCCCCTCGTCGCCGCGGACCACGACCTGCCGATCGGTCGGCACGAGGGTGAACCTCTTGCGGTTCGCCTGGCTCCACGTCGCCTCGCAGCCGTCCGGGTCCTTGGCGTACTCCGCGGTGCACAGCGCCTGAAGGCGCGCGTAGTCCGGGCCCGAGATGGCGCCGGGCAGGGCCTCGACGAAGCCCTCGGCGCTGGGCACGGCCGACGGCGGCTCGCTGTCCAGGTCCAGGGGCGTGTCCAAGGTCGCGCGCCGGCTGCACGCCGTGACTGCGAGCCACGCGGCGCAGAGCGACCACAGCACCATCGGACTCGCGCGCATCGTCTCCCCATCGCCGCTGGACCCGACCGCGGCGCCGGCTATGCTGCCAGCGAATCTCCGGATGGCCAATCCAAGGAGCCCCATGAGCCGCGTCTGCCTCAGCTTCGACCAAGACTGGGCGCCCGCCTGGGCGACCCTCGACATCCACGACGCGGTCGCCGCCGCGCCGGTCGAGGCGACGTTTTTCGCCACCCACGGCTGCGAGAGCCTCGAAGCCATCCGCGAGCGCGGCCTGGTCGAGCTCGGCTGGCACCCGAACTTCCTGACCGGCTCGTCTCATGGCTCGACCACCGAAGAGGTGCTCGACACCATGTCGCTGCTGGTCCCCGAGGCCCGCGGCGCCCGCGCCCACTGCCTGGTCCGCGGCACGCCCTTCCTCGCCGCCTATAAGGCGCGCGGCCTCAGCTA
>CAZNZH010000670.1:0-3587 GCA_964577445.1 uncultured Myxococcales bacterium | reverse complement strand
CGCTCGGTCCGAATATGGGAACACCTTCGCAGCGGCGGGTGCAAAAGCTCATGTTTTCTAACCAACTCCGTCACTCGGTGCCACTTTCGCAGTGGGAGCTGGTCACGGCGCAGCGGGCGTCCACGCAGGCCTCAGTGGTGCAGGCGAGCCCGTCGTCGCAAAGGACAGGCTGGTGCGAGCAGGCGCCCGCGTCGCAGCGATCGTCGGTGCAGGGGTCGCCGTCATCGCAGCCGCCCGCGAGGACGCAGGCCGCGCCGCATCCGGGGTTCGAGACGCCGAGGATCTCGAGCGCGCCGACCCACGGCCCGGCGCCGGCCAGGGGCGGGGCGTCGGCGTCGAAGACCAGCGAGATCGTCGCGATGCCCGGCGCGCCCAGGGGGATATCGACGGTCACCGGGGCCTCGGGGCTGCCCAGGGAGTCGCTGGCCGCCCACAGGCGCTGGCCGTCGCGGGAGACCGCGAGGTGGTCGACGAAGGGGTCGGCGTCGTCGAGCTCCAGGCGGAAGGTCAGGCGCAGGGTGGCCTCGGGCGGGAGCGCGACCGAGGCGTAGCGCAGGACGGCCAAGACGGGGGCGCCGCCGTAGTCGGAGACGGGCCCCGCGGCGTCGGCGAGGACCAGGCCGCCGGCGCTGAGCAGCCAGCCGAGGCCGCCCTCGGGAGCGAGGAGCTCGAGGTTCGGAGCGGGGGACTCGAGGTCGAGAGACACGACCGGGTAGGCCTCGGCGGTGAGGGCCTCGAAGCTACAGAACGCGGGCTGGTTGACCGTCACGCCCGGCGGCGCGGCGCAGGCGTCGGCGGTGCACGGGTCGCCGTCATCGCAGGCCAGCGCCTCGACGGTGCACAGGGTGTCCGCGTCGCAGGGCGCGTCGGCGCAGGGGTGGCCGGGCAGGCAGACGACCTCCTCGAACTTGCAGGCCAGGTCCACGCAGCGCTCCACGGTGCACGGGTCGCCGTCGCCGCACTGCCCGTCGATGACGCAGGGTCGAAACGCGGCGCACGCCTTGTCGACAGCGCGCCACTCGATGCGGCCGACGGCGACGCCGCCGATGAGGTCCGGGGCGCCGGTGGCCCGAAACTTGAGCGTCAGCGCGGTGCCGGCCGGTACGCTCGAGGGCAGCGCGATCGCGGCGGTGTGCACGCCGGTGCCGCTGGCCTGCCACACGGCCGCGTCGCCCAGGTGGACCTCGAAGCGGTCCCCCGTGAGCGCGGCGTCGACGGTCGCGAGCGCCACCTGAAAGGTCAGCACGCGCCCGAGGCCGCCGCCGATGGGCAAGGGCAAGGTCGCCGTCCCGTCCGCTGAGAGCCCGCCGATCCCGACGTCGCGCGGCATGTAGAGGACGGCCCCGCCGAGCGCGGAGAAGGGTTCGGGGAGGTCGGCGGCCTCAAACACCGCCCAGGTCGGCGCGCCGAAGGGCTGCGTGGTCTGCCAGGCGCCCAGGGGGTTTGGGCCCGCCCAGCTCTCGATCAGCGAGGTGGTGACTGGCGGTCCGAGGCGCTTACACCCGCCCGCGTCGCAGCCGTCGATGGTGCAGGGGTTCGCGTCGTCGCAGGGGTTGGGGACCGTCAGGCAGATGCCGCCGTCGCAGTAGTCGAGGGTGCAGGGGTTGTGGTCATCGCAGGCGACCGGCACCGACCCGCACACGCCGCTGGGCAGGCAACGGGGAGACAGGCAGGGGTCGGCGGGCGGGCACCCGGCGTCGATGACGCAGGCGCCGGTCAGGCACTGGGCGGGGGCGGCCGCTTCGAGGCGCAGGTCGTCGAGCCACGCGCCGCCGGCGAGGACACCGGGGCCGCCCTGGGCGACGAAGCGGAAGGAGGCGGCGACGGTGGCGCCGGCGAGCCCGAGGACCGGGACGCGGAAGCGCTCGAAGCCGGTGGTCTGGGGGACCGACAGGCGCAGCGCCCCGTTGATGCGGACCTCGACGCGGGCCGGCGAGGACGGGGCGGCGGTGAGCCGCAGGGCGAAGGCGAGCTGGGCCGTGTCGCTGTGGGCCGGGACGGTCATCGTGAGGATGGCGGTGGCGTCGGAGCCCGGCCCGCCGTAGCCCAGCGGCGACGCTTGGGGGTTGCCGCCGTAGAGTGTGAAGCCGCCTTGGGGCGCGTCGGGTGTGGCCTTGACGGTCCAGCCGTGGCCTCCGGGCTGGGCGACGACGACCGGGGGCGGGTCACCGGGCTCAAACCCGGTGAGGGCGACCACGGTGAGCGGGGCGATGGGGTCGTGGGCGCACCGCGCGTCTGCGCAGCGGTCGGCGGTGCAGGGGTCGCCGTCGTCGCAGAGCGCTGGCGTACACGGCGTCGGTCCCGTGTCGGCGGCGGCGTCGCTCGCGGAGTCCTCGGTGGCGGCGTCGCCGTCGGCCTGGGGGCCGAGATCGGGGCCGGGGTCGGGGCCGGGGTCGGGCGCGATCTCGGGCGGGGTCGCGTCGCCCGGATCGGGGTCGGGAGCGAGCTCGGGCTCCACGTCTCCGTCGATGTCGGCCACGGCGTCGGTGTCGCTCTGGGCGGCGTCGGGCGCCGTCTCCGCGGCCGCGTCGGCCTCCGCCGCGGCGTCGCGCGCTAGATCGCCGATGTCACCGTCGCCGCCTGGCTCCTCGAGCTCCACGTCCGAGATCTCGGCGGCGACGTCGCGGCCCGCGTCGGCCGCAAAGCCGTCCCCGCCGCACGCCCCGAGGCCGATGATCGCACACAGCAGCGCAGCGTCTCTCATGCCGCCATTGTAAGCCGAGGACATACCTCCGAAGCGAGGGGCGCGGATCGGTTTTCTGGACAGCCCCTCGTCGCGCCTCGACCCTGACCAGGCACGACCGAGCGGAGGCCCACCCGCCGGTTCGCCAGGAGGAAGGTCACGATGAGCGCTTCGGTACCCACGTCTCCCACCGGAGAACCGTCCCGCGCCGACAGCCACCTCGTGGTGGTGCCCCCGGCGCCGCCCATCCTCCCCGAGCTCTACCCGGTGGGCGATGGCGGCGAGCTGACCGACGCGCTGCGCGAGCAGTTGGCGCGCATCTCGCGCCACTACGCGCGCGACGTGGGTGACCTCCGCCAGCGGCTGTCGGACGCCCGGGCCGCCGAAGCCCTCGCCCGCCGGCACGCCGCCCGGGCCGAGGCCGAGGCCAACGAGGCGCGCGACGAGGCCAACGGCCTGCGCCGGGTGCTGGCCGTGACCCAGCTCCACCTCGAGGACGCGCGCGACCGCCACGACACGCTGGCCTCAGCGCTCGATGTCCCCTGGTACCGCATGATGCAGCGCCGCGCCGCCATGCGTCAGGTGCGCCGCCTCCGCGCCGGCGACTGAGCTCCGGCGCGGGCTGCGGAATGCGCCCGGCTCGGTCAGGGTTCTGCGTGACTGGCGGCTGAGCCGCTGGAGCTCGCGGGAGCGTCTCCAGGGGCCTGCCACCTCTGGAGGCCGCGGTGCTCGCACGACCCGACGAAGTCGCACTCGCCCGTCGGCGGGTGGAGGCCTGTGGCTACCGCGTGGCGACTCGGCACAGCGGCTGGTGGGAGTGCCTGATCACCGGCCACGGCGAGCGCTGGATAGGCCACGGCGTCGACGAGGCCGAGGCGCTGCGCGACGCGTTGCGGCTGATGGC
>CAZNZH010000669.1:0-3588 GCA_964577445.1 uncultured Myxococcales bacterium | reverse complement strand
GGCGGCGTTGTCCGGCGAGGCGCCCACGAACAGATCGCTGTCTTTGGTCGCTCGGACGTGGCCGTGCGCAGCCATCGCCCACGCGCCGATGACCAGGAACTCGACGCCCGCGGCCACAGACTCACCGAGGATGTCTCGGCAGCCAGCCGGAAGCCGTTCCGTCCAACCATCGGGGTCTGCCGGGACGTTCGACTCACGTGGGCAAGTGACGACGTACGGTGGCGACGGTGCGATCGACCGCGGGATCAGGCGGCAGGCCTGCCAATGCTCGGAGCGCGCGAATGTGCGCGAGCAGGTCGGCTACGCCCTCCGCACCCGTCCGCGGCCGCGAGAAGCCCACGATTCGTGTGATTCCCGGCCGCGGGATCGAGCATTTTTTAGCTGAAACCATGCCCCGCTCCTGCCACCGCCGCCTCACCGGGTGAAGCCGCTGCCCGCCCCCGCTTGGCCCCCTGTGCCCAGCTACCGCCGCGCCTCCAACCTGCTATGCTCCGCCGCCGCGGCGCCCACCGGCCGCGCCGTCGCACCCCGGCCCGAGGTCTCCGCCCGTGGACATCACGCTCCCCGCCGCCGCCGAGCCGCCGCAGCATGCCCTGACCCTGCGCGCGTTCTTGGCCGGCTCGTTTCTCGCCGTCTTCCTCTGCGGCGTGAACTCGTATTTGACGCTCTCCTTCGGCGTCATCGAGGAGGGCCCCACCATCGCGGCCCTCATCTTCTTCGCCTTCTTCTTCCTCGCGAAAAAGCGCATCACCGTCAGCGAGCTGGTCATCGTCGCGACCATGGGCAGCGCTGGCGGCAGCCTCGGCTTCATCACCAACTTCTACGCCGCCAAAGCCATGACCGGCCCCGCCTACACGTTCTGGGAGATGACGATGTTCGCCGTCGTCACCAGCCTCGTCGGCCTCGCCTTCGTCATCCCGCTGCGCGAGCTCCTCGTCATCCGCGAGAAGCTCCCCTGGCCCGGCTCCAAAGCCACCGCCGGCATCATCACCGCGCTCGCCGCCGGCGGCGACAAACGCCAGCCCGCGATCCTGCTCGCCACCCTCATCGTCGCCATGGCCTACGTGGTCCTCAACACCGACGGCGGCTTCGGCCTCGTCCCCGACGGCACCGCGATCACCCTCTTCGGCCTCTCCGCCTACGGGGCCGCCATCGCCTGGTCGCCCTTCGCCGTCGGCGGCGCCTACCTCATGGGCTTCCGCACCTGCGTGGGTTTCCTCGCTGGCGGCCTCGTGCTGCTCGCCATGGGCCGCTACCTCCCCGACATCCCCGACCGGTCCGCCCCCCACACATACGTCTGGCCCGGCATCGCCTTCCTGGTCAGCTCCGGCCTCACCGTCATGGCCGTGAACTGGCGCGTCATCTCCGGGTCCATGCGCTCGCTCCTCCGCCTCAAAAAAGTCGCCACCGAAGGCAGCGCCGACGACGACCCCACCCTCGAACCCCGCGTCTTCGTCATCTTCTGCGTCGTCGCCCTGGCCGCCGCCTTAGCCTTCCTCGTCTTGGGCATGGGCCTCTCCGTCGCCCTGGTCCTCATGCTGGTCGTCGTCGGCGGCTTCATCCAGAACATCATCGCCACCCGCGCCGCCGCCCAGACCGCCTTCAACCCCGCCCGCGTCATGGGCGTGCTCCTCCAAGGCCTCTCGGCGCTCATGGGCGGCTCCGCGGCCGCCACCAACCTCACCGGCGCCGGCTTCGTCGCCGGCAGCGGCGCCCAAGCCGGAAACCTCACCGGCGACATGGCCTACGGCCGCTGGTTCAGGGTCCCCTCGCGCTGGCAGTTCTGGACCCAGCTCACCACGCTCATCCCCTGCGCGCTGGTCTCGGCCTGGGTCTTCACGGCCATCCAAGAGCAGAAGACCCTCTCCCTCGACGGCGGCGACCTCCCGGCCCCCGTCGCCAAGATCTGGGCCGCCAGCGCCCTCATCTTCGACGGCACCCAGGCGATGCCCCCCGGCGCCGTCACCGCCATGCTCGTCGCGGCCGCCCTGGGCATCATCTGGGTCCTCCTCGAGACCCGCCCCGGCGTCTACGCCAAGATCCCCTGCTCCATCGGCTTCGGCTTGGGCCTCGTCCTGCCGGTCGCCTTCGACTTCGCCTTCTTCTTCGGCGGCTTCCTGATGTGGATCGTCGGCCGCCGCCTGCTCAAGGTGAGCGACCTGACGCTGACCACCATCGCCGTCGGCAGCATCGTCGCGGAGGGCCTCGGCGGCGTCATCAAGCCCGTGCTCGCCATCTTGGGCATCATCAAATAGCGAGTCGCCGCCTCACTAATAGCGAATTACAGCTCCGGCCCCTGCGACCGCCACAGCGCCTCCTCGCCGCCCCGCACCGCGCCGCGCAGCATCGCCGCCACGCTCGCGCCCAGCCGGTCGCCCACGCTCCTCCGCCGCTGCCACGCGATCGAGTACAGGTCCGTGCCCGCGCTCGCCTTCAGCAGCAGGTCGTCCGAGGTCCCGAGCCCGTCCACCAGCCCCAGCTCCAGAGCCTGCGTGCCGTACCAATGCTCGCCCGTCGCCACCCGCGCCAGGTCCAGCTTGGGCCGGTGCGCCGCCAAGAACGCCTTGAAGAGCTCGTGGGTCTCGTCGAGCTGCGCCTTGAACTTCTCGCGCCCCTTGTCGGTGTTCTCGCCGACCAGGCTCAGCGTCCGCTTGTACTCGCCGGCCGTCAGGTGCTCCACGTCGATGGAGGCCTTGTTCAGCAAGCGCCGGAAGTTCGGCACCGACGCCACCACGCCGATGGACCCGACGATCGCGAAGGGCGCCGCGATGATCTCGTCGGCGACCGCCGCCATCATGTAGCCGCCGCTCGCCGCCACCTTGTCGATGGCCACCACCAGCCGAACGCCGCCCTGCTTGAGCCGGTCGAGCTGCGACGCCGCCAGCCCGTAGCCGTGGACCACGCCGCCCGAGCTGTCGAGCCGCAGCAGCACCTCATCGCCCGGCCGCGACTGCGCCAGCACCGCGGTCACCTCTTGGCGCAGGCTCTCCACCGCCGACGCCCGCATGTCACCGGAAAAACTCAGCACGAAGATGCGCTTGCGAGGCGGCACGCCAGCGTCGCCCGCGGCCTGCATCAGCGCCTTCCGCTCGCGCTTTCGGGCCCTGGCCAGCCGCTTCCACAGCGGCCTCGGCAGGGTGTGTCTACGCAGCGCGTCGCCCATCGCCTCGTAGACGCGGTTGAGCTGGCCGATGACCAGCCGCCCGTCGTGCTCGAGCGAGCTGCCGCCGCGCCCGCGTAGACGGACCACCAGCGCGATGATGAAGATCGCCCCAACGACGACCGTGGCTGTCTCGAGGAGGAAGAGCGCGTAATCGGCGAGAAAATCCATCGCGAGCAGGTAATCCCCGCGCCGCGCCGAGACAAGGCCTATGGCGGCAGCGGCGGCGTACCGAGCTCTATATAAGGATCCAGGATCTCGGGCGTGCCTGTCTCCAACCAGCTCTGAACGAAGGCCCGGAGCTGGTAGACACCCTCCACGCTGGACGGCATGTAGTCGTGGGTGGCTATCTCGAGGGGCTTTCCCGGGTCGCGCGTGATGCGGTCGAACTGAAAGAGCCCCTGGGTGCGGGCGCCGCCGTCCGCGTT
>CAZNZH010000668.1:0-3592 GCA_964577445.1 uncultured Myxococcales bacterium | reverse complement strand
CAGCACGCCGTCGATGCAGCCGCCGAGGGCGTCGTTCAGGCCGCGCGCCGCCAGCAGCGCCATGACCTCCGCCCGGGTGACGGCCAGCTCGGTCGTCGCGCCCCGGACCACCGCCTCAAAACGCCGCAATTCCTCAGGCGGCGTCAGGTCAAACGAGGCATCGTCGGCGAAGAAGAGCGCCTCCTTGACCCGCCGCGCCTCGCCCAGCATCAGCCGATACCAGAAGCGCCCCTCCTCGCTCTGGTCGTCTTGGCGCAGCGGGTAGTCCAGGCGGCGGCAGAACTCCTCGAGGAGCCAGCGGTCCACGTCGTCGCCGCCCATGGGGCGGCCCTCTTTGGCCAGCACGTCGCAGGTCCCGGCCAGCGTGCCTTTGGGGGTCAGCGCGACCAGCGCCACGTCCAGGGTGCCGGCGCCGAAGTCGATGACCAGCACGCGCCGCATCGCCCGCGGGCCGAGGTCGTAGCCGAGCGCTGCGGCCACCGGCTCGTCGAGAAATCGCAGCCGCCGCACGCCCAGCCGCCGCGCCACGCCCTGTAGCTCCGCGCGATACGACTCGTAGGTGTCCACCGGCGTGGTGATGACGAGGTCGCGGATGCGCTCGCCGGTCTCGCGCCGCACCTCGACGAGGAGCTGGCGCAGGTACGCGTGCGCGACCTCGCGGGCGGTCCAGCTCTGCCCGCCAGCGCTCGCCACGACTTGCAGCGCGTCGCGGGCCAGCCAGCGCTTGAAGCTCGGCACGAAGCCCGGCCGCCGCTCGCCCTCGCTGCGCTCGATGGCCATCCGCCCGATCCGCGCGCCATCGCCGCCCAAGAGCAGGCGGCCCAGCACCCGCCCGCCGCTGAGCCGCGCCCACAGCCCCTCTCGCGCGACCAGCTCGGTGGCCGACGGCACCAACCTCGGCGCCTGGAGGTGGTCCTCGCCGCCGGGCGCGCGGCACACGCGCGGGAGCTCGACGAGCCGCGGCCGCTCCGCGTCGTCGTCCCAACGCGCGACGCCGGTGTTGGTCGTGCCCAGATCGATGGCCCATCCGCTCATGGCGCCTCTTGTAGCGCACCGCCCGACGGCCGCGCTACCCTGCACGCCCCACCACGCGGAGCACCCCTTGACCGACCCCGCCGCCGCGACCGCGCGCCGCCACGCCGACGTCGACAGAGCCGGACCGTGGCGCGTGGCCATCAGCGGCG
Source organism: uncultured Myxococcales bacterium (assembly GCA_964577445.1). Classification (GTDB taxonomy): domain Bacteria; phylum Myxococcota_A; class UBA9042; order PHBI01; family JACKFB01; genus JACKFB01. Next base: position 2,408 of record CAZNZH010000668.1, on the reverse strand, counting down.
CCAGCGGCCTGGTCGGGCAGGCGCTGACAGTGTTTTTGAAGGCCGGCGGCCACGGCGTGGTGCCCTTGGTGCGCGGCGGGGGCGGCGGCGACGGCATCGCCTGGGACCCTCGCGCCGGAGAGCTGGACCCCGCCTCGCTGGTCGGCCTGGACGCGGTCGTTCACCTCGCGGGCGAGCCCATCGCCGGGCGCTGGAGCGAGGACAAGAGGCGGCGCATCGTCGAGAGCCGCGAGCTGGGCACGCGGCTGGTCGCCTCGGCGATGGCGCAGGCGCTGCCGGGCGGCGGCCCGCGCGTGCTGGTGTCCGCCTCGGCCATCGGGTTTTACGGCGACCGCGGCGACGCACCCGTGGACGAAGACTCGCCTGCGGGCGAGGGCTTCCTCGCCGAGGTCTGCCAAGGGTGGGAAGCCGCGACACAGGCCGCTCAGCGCGCCGGCATCCGCACGGTCTGCGCCCGCTTTGGCGTCGTGTTGGCCGCGTCAGGCGGCGCGCTGGCGCAGATGCTGTTGCCGTTCAAGCTGGGCGTGGGCGGGCCCGTCGGCCGCGGCGACCAGGTGCTGAGCTGGATAGGCCTCGGCGACGTGGTCGGCGTCCTGCACCGCGCCATCTGGGACGACGCGCTGGTGGGCCCCGTCAACGCCGTCGCGCCGCACGCCGTGACCAGCCGCGAGTTCGCCAAGACCCTGGGCCGCGTCCTGCGCCGCCCCGCCTCTCTGCCGCTGCCCGCCCTGGTCGTGCGAGGCCTCTTCGGCGAGATGGGCCAGTCGCTCCTGCTCGACGGCGCGCGCGTCTTGCCCCGCCGCCTCAAGCAGCGCGGCCACCGCTTCGACGCCCCCACGCTTGAGGAAGCCCTGCGCGGTATCCTCTAGCGCCTCACATCGGCCCGCAGGCCGCCAACCCGCGCTGGACCAGGTCCCGCACCACCCGCTCGGCGACGATCTCGGCGCCCTCGGGCGTCAGGTGGATCCCGTCGCTGCGGCGATAGCGCACGCGCGCGCCGCGCTCGTCCGTCGTGCCCTTCAGCCAGTTCCCGTTGGTGTCCGAGCTGAGCGGGAACATGTCGATCCACTCGATCCCGTCGAGGGAATTGGCGGCGAGGCGCTGCACCTCGCGCACCCGCATCATCTTCTCGCGCGCCAGCCGCGGTCGCCGATTGGTCGGCGACAGGAAGAACACCCGCCGCCGCTCCCCGCGCAGCAGCTCCATCAGCGCGCGCACCCGGTGGTAGTACTCGTCGCGCCAGGCCCCCTCCTCGCGCCACAGGATGCGCCCGCCCGGCTCGTCGTTGACCCGCTCCAGCCGCTGCCCGTCGTTGCCGCCCAGCATGATGATGACGACGTCGGGACGAAATCGCCCGAGGAGCTCGCGCGCCGTGTCGAACCAGTCGAAGAAGTCCGGCCGCGCCAGCCCGCTGGTCGGTTTGCCGCGCCGCACGACGTGAAAGCCCACGCCGGGCAACGCGCGCTGGATATCCTTGCCCAGCGCCCCGTAGATGTTGGAGTCGCCGAGCAGCAGGATCTCCATCGGCGGGCAGGCCGGGGGGGCCGCCATCGCGACGGTCGCGCCCGTGGCCGTGGGGCCCGTCGGGCGGGCCAGAGCCGGCGCCGCGGCCGCCAAAAACGCCGTCGCCATCAGCACAAAACCGAGCCGCGCGCGACCCGTCGTCACGGGATGCGCTTGTACTCGGCGCACGCGCCGGTCACGCCGCCCTTGCACGCCCGCTCGAGCAGCTCCTTGGCCCGCGCGTCGCTCTTCACGCCGCCCTCGCCGCGCAGGTACATCGTCCCGAGATTGCCGCAACCGCTCGCCTCGCCGCCGTCGCACGCCATCTGAAAGAGCCGCTTCGCCGCGGCCATATCCTCATCGCCGCCCACCGCCTCGCGATACGCGGCGCCCAACCCGTCGCACCCGATGAAGCTGCCCGCGTCGCACGCCCGCTTCAACAGATCACGCGCCTCCTTGCCGCGGCGGTTGATGAAGCGCAGGCGCCCCAGCAGCGCGCAGCCGTCCATGTTGTCCGCGCTGCAGCTCTTCGTGAAGAGCAGCTCCGCCTTCGCCTCGTCCTGCGGCCCGCCGAGCCCGCGCAAGTGCAGCGTCCCCAGCGCGTTGCACGAGTCCATGGCGCCTGCCTCGCACGCCTTTCGCTGAACGGCCCGCGCGCGCTCCAGGTCCCGCTGGCCGACCGTCCCTTCGACAAGCGCCCGCCCGAGCTTCGTGCACGCCTTCAGATCGCCCTTGTCGCAGGCGGCGGCCTCGGCGGCGAATGGCTCCTCGGGCGCCTCGGCGGGCTCGTCGCTCTCGGGCACCTTGCACCGCGCGTCCGTGCTGAACTCCGCCGCCGAGCTGCCCGGCATGACGGTGACGGTGATCATCCCCTCGCAGGGCTGCCCCGCCTTGGTGGCCTTGAA
>CAZNZH010000667.1:2367-3600 GCA_964577445.1 uncultured Myxococcales bacterium | reverse complement strand
CGTTGCAGAGCCACCTCTACGAGCTGCCGGGGGTTGAGGTCGACACGGAGTTTCACCGGGAGTACCCGTTTCAGTACGACGCCGCCCACCTCGTCGGATACATGAACCGAGTCACGGCCTCCGATCGCGAGCGCTGGGCTGGCATTTACGGGCTGCAAGACGTCGTCGGGCGAGCCGGCGTCGAACGCGCGCTGGAGACCGAGCTGCGCGGCGTGCGCGGTGAGTCGCTGTCGATCAAGGACTCCGGAGGCCACCGGACCAGCTCGGCGGACGCGCAGGTCCTCGCGGGCGAGAGCGAGTTCAAGCGCGCGATCCCCGGCCTCGACGTGTGGCTGACCCTGGACATGCAGATCCAGAAGGAGGTCCGCAAGGCGTTTCGCTACTACGCGTCTGGAGCGGCGGTCGTCGTTGACCCGAACACCGGTGAGATCCTCGCCGCCTACTCGAAACCTGGCTTTGACCCCAACGAGCTGACCGGCGGCGTCGACCCGAAGCGGTGGGCGGAGATCAGCGCCAACCCGTACGCGCCCCTGATGAACAAGGCGCTGACGCCTTTTGCGCCAGGATCTGTCTACAAGATCGTCACGGGCCTCGCCGCCCAGGTCGAGTCCGTCATCACCCCGGAGGTGACCATCGACTGCCCCGGCCACTACGACTACAAGGGGCGCCGATTCCACTGCCACAACCGGAGCGGACACGGCGCGGTGGACCTCATCGGTGGGTTCGTCCACTCCTGCGACGTCTATTTCTATCGCGTCGGCGAGATGCTGGGCGTCGATCGGCTGGCCACGTACGGCCACGCGTTCGGGTTCGGCGAGCCGACGGGCGTGGAGGTGAGCGAGCGCTCGGGTTTGGTGCCGACCCGGAAGTGGCACGAGGAGGAGACGACCCTGGGCTGGCAGCCGGGCTTTGCGCTCTCGACCGCGATCGGGCAGGGGTCGCTGACGGCCTCGCCGCTTCAGGTCGCGCGGGCGTTCGCTGCCGTCGCGAACGGCGGAAACATGCTGGAGATGCATCTGATCTCCAAGCTCACCGACGAGCACGGTAACGTGGTCCACCAGGCCGCACCGCGAGTCACCGCGCGCCTGCCGGGGACGGCGGCTCAGCTCTCGGTCATCCGCGAGGCCCTCGTGCGCGTGGTCAACGACCCCAGCGGTACCGCGCGCGCCGTGGCGCTTCAGAGCGTCGTCATCGCCGGCAAGACGGGCACGGCCGAGGCTGCGCAGGTGCGCG
>CAZNZH010000667.1:0-2357 GCA_964577445.1 uncultured Myxococcales bacterium | reverse complement strand
CTGGCTCAAGGAGGACCACGCGTGGTTCGCCGCCTACGCGCCCGCGGAAGACCCGCAGATCGTCGTGGTCGTCTTCGTCGAGCACGGCGGCTCCGGCTCGAAGATGGCCGGCCCCATCGCCCAGCGCATCATCTCGGCCTGGATGCGGATGGGTCGCTACCGCGCGCCCGTGCTGGGGCTGGATTCGGTCGAGCCGACCGTCCCTGCTGGGGCGGTCGTCCCGGACGCCCCCGGCGACGACCCCCAGGAGGCGCCATGAGGGGGCGTCGCGCGGTCGGCGACATCAGCAACTGGCTGGCGCTGGGCATCATCTTATTGCTCGTCGCCATCAGCTTGGTGAGCCAGCGCAACGCCGACTGGTATTCCGGCGACTCGTTTTACGACCTTCAGGTCATCTGGTACCTCATCGGAGGCATCGCCTTCGTGTTGGCGGCCCTGGTCGAGCTGCGCCTCGTCGAGCGCGCGAGCTATTTCATCTTGGGGGTCTGCGTCGTCCTCCTGCTGTTGACCGCGATCTTCGGCACCGAGGTGAACCACTCCAAGCGCTGGCTGCGCTTCGGCGACTTGAACCTCCAGGCGTCCGAGATCACGAAGCTCGGTGTCATCTTGGCCCTGGCGCGCTTCTTTCACTCGCGCAAAGAGCGGATCCCCGGCGCGACCGCACACAAAGAGGGCCCCTACCGCCTGCGCGAGCTGTGGCGCCCGGGGCTCATGGTCGCCGTCCCCTTCTTGCTCATCCTGCTGCAGCCCGATCTCGGGACCTCGCTGCTGGTCATGCTGGTGTCGCTGACCATCGTCTTTTGGGAGGGGCTGCACCGCCGGACCCTGATGCTGGTGATCGTGGTCGGCCTCGTCGGCGTGCCCGTCGCGTGGCAGTACGGCGGGCTGCGCTACTACCAGAAGAAGCGCGTCGTCGAGTGGATCAACTCCGACTGGGCCAAGCTCGACGCCGAGTCGGGCACCTTCGCGCGCGGCGCCCACCTGCAGTCCGAGCAGGCGGTCTGGGCCATCGGCTCCGGCGAGTTCTGGGGCCACGGGAGCCGCGCCGGCGGGCAGTCGCGCCTGAAATATCTGCCCGAGATGCACACCGACATGATCATCGCGACCTTCGCCGAGGAGCAGGGGTTCATCGGGTGCTCGCTGCTGCTGGCGCTGTTCTGGTTGCTGATCTTGTGGGGGCTGAGGACCGCGGCGGAGGCCAAGGATCGCTACTGCGCCTTGCTCTCGGTGGGCGTGGTGTCGATGATCGGCTGGCAGGTCTTCATCAACGTTGGCATGGTCGCGGGATTGCTACCGATCGTGGGCCTACCCCTCCCGTTTCTCAGCTATGGCGGCAGCGCCGCGCTGACCACGATGACGAGCCTCGGCCTGCTCTTCAATGTGGCGCTGCGCCGAGGCCGGCTCTGATGGCCGCCCACCCTCGGCCACGGACCGCGTGTCTCGCGATGGTCTCGCTCGCGTTGGCGGCGGGTTGCGAGCTGCCCAGCCCCAGCTCCTTGTCGAACTTCGTCGACGCGCCCTTTGGCGACGTCGAGGCCAAGGTCCAGGAGCTGGACGGCGCGGCGCTGGGCCCCGTGATGACCGAGCTCTTCCTACGCTTTCGCAGCTACATCGCGCTGCGTGAGGCGATCGCGTTCGCGGAGCTGGATGACGACGAGGCGTGCATGTCGCAGCTAGACGGCACCGCCGACGATTTCCGCTTCGTCGTCGATCTGGCCTGCCGGTTCGGCGCCAGCGCCTCGGCGTCGGGGCAGGTCGACGTCCGCCAGCGCCAGATCGCCGCGGATCCCGTGCCCGTCTTTCGCGTCGACGCCGACTACCTGAACGCGCACGTCGGGGCGGTGCGCGTCGACGGCACCGAGCAGATCGTCGAGACCGGCACCGACGACGGCGGCAGCGTGCGCACGTTGGCGCTGACGCAGAACGGCTTCGCGTTCGACTACGCGTTTCGCCTGGGGCAGGTGGACGAGCAGACCCCGGTCTTCGACTACGCCTTCGACATCGACGGCGAGGGCGTCGCCGTCCGCCTGACCAACCCGGCCACCGTCGGCGCCTTCGCCACCGTCATCGTGACCGGCATCGACGGCTCCCTGCGCTGCGAGATCCGGGACGCCGCCTGGGAGCCCGGCGACGCCGCTCGCGGCACCTGCGACAACGGCGCCAGCTTCGGCTTCTGACCCGCGTTCGCGCGGCCCGCGTTCGCTCGGCAGCGGCCGCCCTCAGCCGACCCACCCGCGCGGCGGACTGCGTCATTGACCGCCCCGGTGGAGGTTCCTATAGTCCGCGCTGGCCATCAAGGCCGGCGCGAAGGTCATGGCGGCCGCCAGGGGCGCCACCACCGGCCCGGCGAGGGGCAG
>CAZNZH010000666.1:0-3603 GCA_964577445.1 uncultured Myxococcales bacterium | reverse complement strand
TCCTTTCCAACCTGCTGCACAACGCCGCCAAGAACACCGAGGACGGCGGCCACAAGTTCCTCATCTTCACCCGCCGGGTCAGCACGGTTCAGACGCTGCGCGACCGGCTGATGCTTCGGTACCACCAGTCCATCGAGGCTCGCATCAGCCGGTACTGGGGCAAGCGCCTCGATTGGAGTGGTGCGGGCGCGCGACTTGAGGACCCGGACGAGGCCGACGATCCCGAGAGCGACACGACTGACCCGGAGGAGAGCCCGTTTCGTCGCGCGACCGCGAAGGGAGGCTGGCTGTTTCGCTACCGTCAGACCTTCCGGGCTACCGGTCGAAACGCGCTGTTCTTCGAGGATGGGTGGCTGCAGCGCCTGTGCGTCGCTGGCGGCGTGAACCCAGAGATCGCGGCGGGCAGAGTACCGCCCGAGCTATGGGCCGAGAGCTGGGCACACGCCTCACGCTCGTCCGGCGCGCGTCGACAACAGCACCGAGCGCGGCGGATGCGCTACCTGGCCGTGCAAGCGATCTCCCGCGCTCCTCACATCTTCGGACTCGACCGCGAGAGCGCTGCGCCCTGGCGAGCGGCCTACGAGGCGGCGTTGCACGAGCACCTCTCGCGAGCGGAGCGGGAGACGGACAACGAAGCACACGAGGACCGCGGCCTCTTCACCGAACCCACGCTGTGGACCGAGTGGGACGCGCGCTTTCCCGACGGGCCGCTCGCGTTGCCGGCCGCGGACCCGGCGCGCTCTCGCGACGACATGAGCGGCGACGAGCTGCGGGACGCGCTGTGCCGCCGCCAGGTCGCCCGGACGCTGCTCGGCCAGACCTTCCGCCTGACCGACACCCTGCTGGATCTCTACTACGCCGACGAGGACACCCACGCAGACAGCGACGGGGATCGCCGCCGAACCGCGCTCCCTCCCCGCTTCCTCGAGTGGCTCTCCGCAGAAGACCCCGGCTCGCGACAGGTCCGCCGCGACGTCACCCACTGGCTCGCCCACCTCCGCCTCATCGTCGACAGTTGCCTGGAAAGCGCAGGCCGCGAGTGGCGCGAGCTCGCCCGCTACGAGACCTGGCCGCAGCTCTACAACCCGTCGGCAGTCCTGGGCGTCACAGGCGGCTCCGGCGCGCACCTCATGGCGACACGCCAGTTCCGTACGCCCTCGCTCCCCCGCGTCATCGTCTGCACGGACACCCTCAAAGAGGGCGTCGATCTCCACCTCTTTTGCGACCGCGTGCTGCACTATGGCGTGGCGTGGACGTCGGGCGATCTCGAGCAACGGGTCGGGCGCGTGGACCGCTACTTCTCGCAAATCGAGCGCCGCCTCCTCGCGGAAGGCGCGCCGCCCGCCGCCCAGTTGCTCGTCGGTTACCCGCACGTGGTCGCCTCTCTTGAGCGCAGGCAAGTCGACAACGTCATCGCGCGCCAGAAGCAGGCCGAGAAGCTGATGGACTCGCCACTGGCCGGCGCGCGAGACGAGAGCAAGGAGATCCAGGACGGGGCCAGCGCACCGCGCGAGCAGAAGCGCATCCTGGAGCCGTACCGACCGCAGACCTTCGACAATCCGCGCCGTCGGGTTGTCGAAGTGTCCGAGGAGACCGCGCGCGCCAGCGCCGACCACTACGCGAGCTGGTACGGGCGACTCACAGGAGCGCTGACCTCCGCGGATTGGCGCATCTCCCCAGACGACCCGACCCCGGTCCGCGAGTGGACCCTTCACGGCACCAGAGGGGAGCACGGCCTGCGCTGGACCTTTGATGCGGCGCTGGGCCGCTACCTCATCACGGTCTCGGGACTTGCGCCCCACGCCGACGCTTCCTTCAGTGGTGCCATGCGCCGGAGCCTCGTCGGACGCCGCCGCGTGGTCGAGTCATTCCTGCGATTGCTGGTCCCCGCCCCCGACGAGGGCGCAGACGACACCGCGATCGCCCGCTTCGTCGCCGCGCTAGGCGGCCACACACCGATCCCCGACGCAGACGCCCGCGCCCACTGGGCCGCCCCCCTCGCCGCCCTGGCCAAAACCGACGTCCGCTGGGTCTCCCCCAACCAAGCGCAAGCCAGAATCCCCCGCGGCATCCGCGCGCAAGAGATCACCCTGTACGCTTACGACAACGGCGTCCGCATCGTCAGCATCATCGCCCCCATCCACCAGCTCTCGCACCGCGATACATGGAACGGCGCCCCAACCCCGGAGAGCGTCCGCGACTGGGCCCTAGACCGGACCAACGACCTCGACGTCGGCTACCTCGCCGTCCACCCCGAGGACGGCCTCGTCTTCGCCAACCACCTCCTCCACGGCGACCTCTCACCCACCGCCCGACGCCGCCTCATCGAGGAGGTCGCCTGGCGAGCCGACTCCTGGGAAGCCGCCCTCACCGGCGCGGACCGGCGCTAGTCACGGCCCAGTCGCGCGCCCTCCCCTGCGGCGGTCAACCCGCTCGCCGACGTCCGCCTGCCGATGAGCGCCGCGGGGTCGAAGCTCCCCGACTGCCCAGGGAAACGGTGAAGGCGTCCGGCCAGCACAACGCAGAAGTTCAGCCCGTCTCCGGCGGCGTCCACGACCTTATCGAATCGGCCGTCCAGATGGAATCGCAGCGGGGTGAGCAGCCCGCAACATCCAGCTAACCTACCGTCGCAACCGGCGTTCGGGCGGCGGTTCCAATCGCGCGCGGCCGCCGTGTCGGTCAAAGCCCTGCACCGCATCCACGAGGCATCACTGGTGGTCACGCCGCGGCATCCGGCGCGTCTTTCAAGGTCGCGTCTGCGCGTGTCATGCTCCGGGTCCGTCACGGCGCACACAGACCCGTGATCGAGGTTTCGCTTTCCCACACCACCACGAGCAGGGCCACCTTGGACACCAACCCGTTTCTTGAGGAAGGCGGCGAGGCGCGGGTCTACGGCCGGCTGCACATCCAGCTCGTCGATGGCCCTAACCTTCGCCTTCGAGAGGCCGGCAATCGCAAGAAGCCGATCGGGGCGCGCGAGTTCCGGCGGTGGCTTGAGGGTCAGGGGGGCGCGCTTGACCAGGACGCGTGGCTGCTGCCGCTGCGGGCGCGTGACCGGGTCACCAAGGCGCTGAGAAAGTTCCTGAAGGGCTGCGAGCCATCGTCCAAGGAAAAGCGCCTGGGTGACTGCTTGCTGGCGGCGTTGCAGGACATGCCCCCGGGCGAACACTACGGCGACCAAGTCCCCAGCTACATGTCAGGACTGATTAAGCGCATCCTCGGCGAATTGCGCTCCGGCGCCGGCCAGGACGCGCTTCCGTGGCTCCGCGCCGACCGGCCGCAGAATGGCGTCGACCGGCGGCCTTACCGAGGTTTCAACAGATTTGCCCTGCAGTTCGAGCGAAGGGCTAGCCCGTTTTGGTACACCAAGAAGCAGGTGCGGACGCAGGGAGGCTGCATCAGGCCCGGGGAACGGCCGACGACGGTCGTGATGATGAAGCGCTCCGCGTCGAACTACAACGAGCCGGAGCTGAAGCCCACGGAGGAACTCGACGACTACGACGTAGCGACCGCCTTGATGAAGAGCAGGCTCGCCAACTGGTCGGCCGGACGGGTCACGCGTTGGCGCGGGCACAAGGTGTACAACTGGACGCAGATCGAGGG
>CAZNZH010000665.1:0-3606 GCA_964577445.1 uncultured Myxococcales bacterium | reverse complement strand
TGCGCCGAGCCGCCGCGCGCGGCGCCCTTCGATCTCGGCATCTGCACCTCGGTGCTGCACTACCTCGACGACGCCGCGCTCGAGCTCGTGCTGCCCGCGATGGCGGCCCGCATGCGCTTGCTGTACCTGACATTGCCGACGGCCCACGACTTGGCCCGGCAGCGCGCGGACGAGGGCTTCGACGACCGCCACGCCATCGGGCGCACGCGCGAGGCCTGGTGGGCGCTGCTCGGCCCGCACTTCACCTGCGTCGCGAACCGCCTGCTGGAGAGCCGCCCCCTGCGCGACCCGGAGAGCCCCTCGTTCGAAGACGATCTCTACCGCTTTTGAGGTCCGGGCGGGCCGAGCCCGTCAGTCGCCGAGCGCGGGCGCCGGGGCGACGCGCGCGAGCACCGCGCGATTGTCGGGGTCGGCCAGAGCGTGGCTCACCCAGAAGCTCGGCGGGCCGGTCCGCGCCCGCGCCAGCGACCGGCTGGCCGCCGCGGAGTCGCCGCGAAAGGCCGCGAGGATCGCGCGCTGAAAAGCGACGCGGCGGAGCTCGTCGTCCCGCTCGCCGGGATCCTCCGGCAGGTTGGCCTCCACGGCGTCTATGGCCCGCTCGGCGCGCGCGAGGGCGTCGTGAAAGGCGAAGCTGTCGAAGGCCTCGATGCGGGTGGCCTGGGCGAGGTACCACGACGCGTTCGATGTGGCGATCTGCCAGTCCGTGCCTGCTAAATCGAAGGGCGGCGGCAGGTGGTCCGCGTCGATGCGGCGCGGCGCGGGCAGCCCGAGCGCGTCGGCCACCGCGCCGGCCATGAGCTGGGCGATGCGCACGTGGCCGGCCGCCCGGGGGTGGTGGAGGTCGACGAACTGGCTGTCGTCCAGCCGCACGCCCTCGGCCCGCAGGGAGGCCTCGGGGTCGACGCAGCGGGCGAGGCCCTCGGCGCAGAGCTTTCGCAGCAGGTCGTTCTGCGCTGGCGTGGCGCGGCTGCGGTCGCGGTCGAGGGTGACGGCGCGGTCGTAAGCCGCGTAGGCCTCGGGCAGCCGGTGGAGCGCGTCGAGGGCGAGGCCCCGAAACCAGTGCGAGCGAGCGAACTCGGGGCTCAGCGCGGTCGCCTCCTCGGCGAGCTCCAGGGCCTGGGTCGGCTGTCCGGCGGCGAGGCGGGCCTCTGCGTCGCCGAGCAGCGCCTCGACCCGGGCGCGGTCCGCCTCCGAGACGCTCTCGGCGTGGACCGACCACTGGGGCGGCGAGCCGGCCTTGTTCGACATCGGCAGCGCCACGACCAGCAGGGCGCCCGCGTCGCGGCACGCCCGGGCGATGACGTGCATCTTGGCGCCGTAGCCTGCTTCGAGCGCGAGGCGCTCGGCCTCAAATCCCTCGGCGGGGACGGTGGGTTTGGGGCCGGCGTGCTCGTTGTGGCCGATGTGGATGAGCACCACCTGCGGGCGGTAGCGCGCCGGCTCTGCCAGCACGGTCATCAGCCGGTCGGGCAGGCCGACGGACAGCGAGGTGCCCGCGACGGCGAGGTTTGTCACGTGGAGCGGCGCGTCGCCCAGCGTGCCCCGCAGCGCCCAGGCGGCGAGGCGCGGGATGTCGAGCTGCGGCCAGTAGCAGTCGCCCGTCATGGTCGAGTCGCCCCAGGCGTAGAGGGCCGCGGAGCCTTCGGGCGGCGGCGTGGCGGGGTCGGGGCCGGGGCCGCGCACCCAGCGCGGGGCCGGCAGGGCGCGCCGCGCCATGGCGTCGAGCAGATAGGCCGAGCCGGCGATGGCGCCCAGGGCGAGGCAGGCGGCGACGGCGCGGACGGCCGGTCGAGCGGCCGTGGGTCTCGGTGATCTGCCGCCGCGGCGGCGTCGCCCGCGCGCCGCCGAGATCGCGCCGGCGAGGGCGAAGACGCCGGAGAGCAGCGCGCCCCAGCCGAGGGGGCCGGCTTCTCGCGCGGCGCGGCGCCACGGCTGGTCCTCGGGGAGGAAGCCGCGGATCTCGGGCGTGCCCGCCTGGGTCGCCGGGCCGTCTGGAGGGTGCGGCGGAGCGAGCGGCTCCGGCGTCGGCTTGAGCTGCTGCCACGGGAACGCGCCGTGGTCGTTGGCGCGCAGGGCGCTCAGCACGGCGGCCACGCCCGGGTCGTCTTTAGACGGCGCGGGCAGCGCGACCGCGAAGGAGGGGAGGGCGATGGCTCCGGCGGCGGCGCGGCTGGGGTGGGTCAGGGTGACGCGCGCGCCCGAGGGCGACACCTCGACGCGGATGGTGCCGCGGTCGATGGCGATCGCGGCGACGGCGCCGGCGGCGAGGGCCGGCGCGAGCAGCGCGCGCGCGCGGGCCTCGAGGCCGGGCGGGACGACGAAGTCCCCTGGCCCTTCCGCCCTGGGCGTCGCTGTCGCGCCGACGACCGCGCTGGAGTCGGGCGCGACCGCCGCGTCTGGCGTCGCCGCGCTCGCCGCCAGAGCACTCGCCGCCACCGGCCAGATCGTCAGCAGTCCTCTCACCGGCGGCATCATGCGCCCCCACCTGCTTCAATCGCCAGCCCGAGATCCGGTCGCCCCTCGCGCTCGCCGCGCCGCGCTCCGCCGCCAGAACGGCGGGCTCGTCCCCGGCCCCCGCGGCGGTTGGGTCCGCCGCCGCCTCGGTGTAGCCTCCCCAAATGAACAGATATCTCCTGCTTATTTGCTTGGTTGCCCTGCCGCTGTCGGCCTGCGCTGACGACGCCCAGCCCACCGCCGACGTGCCCCCTGGGGCCGACGCTGACGCCGCCGCCGACGGATCCGCTGACGCCGACGCGCCGCCCGATGCGGAGGGCGACTCGGACGCGGCGGCCGACGCCGGGCCCGAGCTTTTGCCGCTGGTCGCGCCCTTCGTGCCCCAGCCCCCGGCGCAGCCCTACGTCGACCGCCCCTTCCCCCAGGAGACCAACCACACGACGCCCGAGATCCCCCCCGGCGTCGGCGCGCTCGTGGCCGCCCTCCCGAACGTGCCGGGCTTCGAATCCCTCGGCGCCGCCGCGCTGGTCGGGCCGCGCGGCGTGATGCGACCAGGCGCCGGCGGGCTCTTCCTCGCCGACGCCATCGACGCGGGCGACCCGGATCTACTCACCGCGGTGCGGCTGGGCGCGCGGGTCCTGCTGGTCGGCCCGAGCCGCTACTACCTGGCGCTGCCCGAGGGCGGCGTGACGGCCTTCGACCCGCCTGCCGGCGTCAGCCTCAGCGGCGCGGTCGGCGGCGCTGAGGACGCGCTGCTGCTGACCTCCATCGGCGTCGTGCGGGTCCAACCCCTCGGCGCCGCGGCCTGGCCCGAGCCCGCTGGCGCGCCCGCCCTCGCCGCCGCCCGCGGCTCAGCCGGTTTGTGGGTGGCGACCGCGGCCGGGGTCGAGGTCTTCGCCCCCGGCGCCGACCCGGCGGTAGCCCCCCCGCTCGCCAGCGTCGGCGCCGCCGACGGGCTGCCCGACCCGCCGCTGGTGGCCATCATCGCCGACGTGACGCTGCCCGAACCCCTCGACGCGGTCCTGGTCTTCCCCGACTCCCTGGTCGGCGTCCGCCTGGACCCCACGCCGGCCCTGGTGCACCCGCCCGCCTTCGCCGCGGGCGTGGTCCCCCTGGTCAACGCCCGCTCGGGCCTGCGTCACCAAAACGGCG
>CAZNZH010000664.1:0-3608 GCA_964577445.1 uncultured Myxococcales bacterium | reverse complement strand
CTTCTGCTTTCGCGGGGATGCCATGATCATCTGCCTTCGAGCGCGTCACGCTCGCTGTAAAGCTCTCGCGCAGCCTGCAACTGTCGCGCTGGAGGGGGGTCAGAGGATGAAGTCGATGAGCTGGTGGCGCAGCGCCTCGTGGGAGACGAGCACCGCCACCGCGTGCTTGCAGAACGTCGCCTCATCGGCACCGAAGCGCTTGCTCGCGTCCGGGCACGTGCAGCGCGGCGGGCGCTGCCAGGCCGGGTCGACGGTCACGACGTAGGCGTCGGTCTTCTTGCCGATGCCGAAGGCGCGCAGACCGTCCGGCGTCGCCTCGGCCTTCTCGCGGATGGTGTAGCTCCCGAGCACTTCGCGAACGGCTCGGAAGATGCGGGCGTCGCGCATCTGGGTGTTCAAAGGGGTCTCCTGTAGACCGTCGTGGGACGAAGGCAGCGTAGGCAGCCCGCAGCCCAGGGGCGCAAGCTGCGGCGGGCGGACGGGCGCGCCCTCGAGCAGCAGCGTCCCCTCCCGGCGTCGTTGTGCGAGCCAGCCGCGCCACGAGGCGATCGGGTACCGCCGCGTGGTGCCTCCCGAGGCCACGTAGAAGCTCTGCCCGTTGACCCGCGAGATGCTGTAGCCCTGGCCGACGGTCCAGTAGGCGCCCTCCTGCACCCAGAAGTGCATGCCCTTACGGGGCGCGTCCGGGGCCGGCACGGCGGGCTGTCGCCAGATGTCCAGCGCGGGGGTCGTCATGTCGCGGGTCCTCCCGTGGGTGTGCAGGCCCTCTCCGCACGGGCCATGTCCCTAAGGTGCATCAAGGGTGCGACAACCATTGTCGCGTCCGCGCAGGGGCGGCATCATGAGCCGCCACTACACGCCGCCGGCCACCTGCGAGGCCCCCGATGTCTGACACCGTCCTTCGTCACTGGCAGATGTTGCGGCTCGTGCCCCGCGCGCCGCGCAAGGCCTCGACGGCCATGATCGAGGCGGCGCTCGACGACCACGGCTTCGAGATCGACCGGCGCAGCATCCAGCGCGACCTCATGAAGCTCTCGGCCGTCTTCCCGCTGGAGTGCGACAGGCGGAGCAAGCCCTACGGCTGGTCCTGGAGCCGCGAGGCCGCCCCCTTCGACATGCCCGGCATGGACCTCCACACGGCCCTCGCGTTCCGCCTCGCCGACCAGCACCTGCGGCAACTGCTGCCGAGCACGACCCGCGCCTACCTGGCGCCGCACTTCGACCGGGCGGCCGCCGTCCTCGACGAGCTGCGCGGCGGCGGGCTCGGGTGCTGGCCAGACGTCGTGGCGGTGGTGCCGCAAGGGCTGCCGCTTCAGGCGCCGGAGGTCGACCGCGACGTGCTCGAGGCCGTCCACACCGCGCTGCTGCACGCGCGCCGCTTGCAGGTGCGCTACCGGCGCCGCGGCGAGACCGCCGTCCGCGAGTACGACGCCAGCCCGCTCGGGCTCGTCTACCGATCCTCGGTCGCCTACCTCGTCTGCACCCTGCGCGACTACGACGACATCAAGCAGCTCGTCCTCCACCGGATGGCCGGCGCCGAGGTGCTCGACCAGCCGCGCCACGAGCCACCGGCGGATTTCGATCTGCAGACCTACATCCGCGGCGGCGGCTTCGACTTCCCGCTGAGCGACGCCAGCTTCGAGCTCCGCGCGTGCTTCGACCCGCAGGCCGGGGCGGCGCTCGCCGAGACCCCGCTGAGCGCCGACCAGCAGCTCACGACGGGCGAGGACGGTCGCCTCCTGCTCGTAGCGACGGTCATGGACACCAACCAGCTTCGCGCGTGGCTGCGCGGGTTCGGCGCGTTCGTCGAGGTCCTCGCGCCCGAGGCGCTGCGCTCGGAGATGGCCGCGACCGCCTGCGCGCTGGCCCAGCGCTACCTGTCGCCTACCGGCTGAGAGCCTGCGACACGTCCTGTCGCATATCAGCCCACCGCGCCTTCGTGCGACACGTTCTGTCGCACCCGTGCGCCATCCTGTTCTGGCGTCGAGGCGAATACCGCCGCGATGGGCCACAGCAGCCACGGAGCCCCGCGATGACGACCAGCGCGATCACGACCAAGCGGAAGTCCAAGACCCACGTCGATACCGTGCCGGCCGGGTCGGGCAAGCCGGCCAAGCCCGCCAAGCTGACGTTCTACGAGACCGACCTCGAGTACCTCCAGGACGAGCTCGACTGGATCGAGCACCGCTGCCGGCGCATCGCGGCCGCGCTCATGTTGGAGAAGGCCTACGAAGAGGCCGGACGGTCGCGCCGCGGCCGCCAGCGAGACGCGTGGGACGAGGCCCCCGTCGACATCGAAGGTCGCCGTGTGGCGGCCCTCGCAGCGGAGAATCGCGCGCGCCGGACCATCGACCGGCGCCTCGAGATCCATCGCGCCAGCCGGCCGGAGCTCGCCGTCGACCGCGTCTGCCGCACCTGTGAGCTCGACGACTTCGAGCGCACGGCGCTCCTGCTGGCGGCCGCGCCCTGCATGTCGCTGAAGTTCGACGACCTCTACTCGGAGATCGACCAGCACAGCATGTCGTCAGGGCTCACGGTGGAGAGCCTGTTCGCCTTCATCGGGCTCCCGGTCACCGAGCGGGTCGGCCGGCGGCGGGCCTTCGGGCGTCGCGGGGCGCTCGTGTCGCGGGACCTCATCAACGTCGACGTGAGGCACCGCTTCCTGAGCCCCAAGGACCTCCTGACGACCCCGGTCGAGATCACCTCGCGCGCCTTCCAACTGCTCGTCGGCGACGAGTCGCTGTCCGACGATCTGGTCGACTTCTCGTCGGTCGAGGAGCCCAAGGTGACCCTCGATCAGGTCGTCCTGCCGCCCGGTGAGAAGCGACGCCTGCTGGCGGTGGTCGAGCGGCACGACGCGTACCTCGAGTGCCGCCTCGCGTGGGGTTTCGATGACGTCATCCGTTACGGCCGCGGCGTGCTGATGCTGTTTCACGGCAAGCCCGGAACCGGCAAGACCATGACGGCGCACGCCATCGCTCACCGGCTCGGCCGGCGGGTGCTGAACGTGGACATCCCGACCTTCGTCGAGCACGCGGAGGCCATGCGCTTCATGCCGGGCCTCTTTCGGGAGGCGCGCCTGCAGAACGCGCTGCTCTTCTTCGACGAGTGCGAGCTGCTCTTCGCCAGCCGAAAGCACGGCAACGGGCTGATGACCCTGCTGCTGACCGAGATCGAGCGCTTCGAGGGCGTGGCCATCCTCGCCACGAACATGCCGCAGATGCTCGACGAGGCGCTCGACCGGCGCATCCTGGTCAAGGTGCGCTTCCCGGAGCCGGACCGGCAGGCGCGCCGCGAGATCTGGCAGCGCCACCTGCCGGCGGCGGCGCCCTGGGCCGCGGACGTGGATCTGGACGCCCTGGCCGAGCGCTACGACATGGCGGGCGGCTACATCAAGAACGCCGTGCTGATGGCCGTCGCCGAGGCCGTGCACGATGGCGGGGAGACGCCGCAGCTAACCATGGAATTGCTTGAGCGCGCCGCCCACGACCAGCTCGTGCGCCCGCTCGACGGCGAGGACGAGGTGTCGGTGCCGGAGGTCGGGCTCGAGGACATGGTTCTGCCGGCGCCGCTGCGCGCCCAGGTCGCCGAGCTGGTGGCCGCCGCCC
>CAZNZH010000663.1:0-3612 GCA_964577445.1 uncultured Myxococcales bacterium | reverse complement strand
GTACGACGCGTGCGCCAACCATGACCCGTGGGCCGCGGCCGGTGAGGACCAGCTCGTCCCGGTGCTGGACCTGGCCTGCTTTGACGCGAGCGCCACGACGGATCCCGACGTCGCCGACGGGCCGAACCTCGTCTATCAGTGGACCTTCGGAGACGGCGCCAGCGCCGGTGGCAAATTCGTCTGCCACGCCTTCGCCAATAACATCGTCCACGAGGTGATCTTGACGGTCACAGACCCCCACGGCGGCGTGGACCATGACGTGCTCCTGGTCGACGTGAATCGCCGGCCGGTGGCGGACGCGGGGCCCGAGATCTACGCGGCCGCGGGCGGCGACGCCGCGGCGTTTGACGGCACGAACTCCTACGACCCCGACGGCACGATCAAGGGCTACCTGTGGGACTTCGGCGATGGCGTCGGGACCTCGACGGCGGCGGCCCCTAGCTACCAGTATCCGCCGGGCCCCACCCAGGACTTCCTGGTCACGCTGACCGTCACCGACGACGACGGCCACACCGACAGCGACACGACCATCGCCCACGTCATCGGGACCGACGACACGGTCGGGCCGCTCATCACCCACACCCCGATCGCCGACGGCCAGCCCTCGGGCGCCGGCGTCGTGGTGAACGCGTCGATCTCCGACTTCAGCGGCGTGACCGCGACGACGCTCTACTACCGCGTGGCGGGCGCGGCGGGCTGGTCGGAGACGATCTTGAGCCTCATCGGCGGGTCGTCGTACCAGGCCACCATCCCCGCGGGCTCGGTCACGGCGGCCGGCGTCGACTACTACATCGCGGCCACCGACGGCTACGCGCCGCCCAACGTCAGCACCCACCCGGGGTCGGCGCCCACGGCGTTTCACAGCTTCACCGTGCTGCCGGTCGACAACGCCGGCCCGACCATCGTCCACACGCCGGTCGCGAACGGGCAGGCCGAGGGCGCGCCGGTGCAGATCGACGCGACCGTCACCGACACGACGGGCGTCGCCTCGGTCTCGCTTTACTACAAGGTCGCGACCGGCTCGACCTACGCGTCGGTGCCGATGTCGGACCTGGGCGACGGCCACTACCGCGGGAGCGTCCCCGGGGTCGTCGTCACGTCGTCGGGCGTGCGCTACTACATCCAGGCGGTGGACAGCGCCGCGGGAGCCAACACCAGCACCCACCCCGCGGGCGCGCCTGGCAGCTCGCACCTCTTCGGCGTCGACGTCACCGACACGGCGGGGCCGGCCATCGTCCACACGCCCATCGCCAACGGGCAGGCCGAGAACATCGATATCCCCGTCGGCGCGACCATCACCGACCCGAGCGGCGTGCAGGTGGCGCGGCTTCACTACCGGCAGAAGGGGACCAGCACCTTCGCCGCGGTGACGATGACGAAGTCCGGCGACACGTTCACGGCGACGATCCCCAAGGCGCTCGTGAAGACCGCCGGCGTCGACTATTTCCTGTCCGCCGACGACGACTCCGTGGCCCACAACACGGCGGTCCTGCCCACCTCGGCGCCGAGCGTGCCCTACACGTTCACCGTGACGACCACCGACACCAGCGGGCCCTCCATCGCCCACACGCCGGTGCCGGGCAGCCGGCCCGCGGGCGTCGATGTGTCCATCAGCGCGGGCGTCGTGGACGGCAGCGGCGTGGCCAGCGTGACGCTCCACTACCGCGCGCTCGGCGCTGACTCGTTCACGGTGCAGGCCATGGCGAAGGGGGCGGGCGACACCTGGACCGGGACCATCCCCGGCGCCGCGGTCACCGGCGCGGCCATGCAGTACTACCTGAGCGCCGTGGACTCCTCGCCGAACGCGAACACGGCGTCAGCACCCGCGTCCGGCGCGACCTCGCCCTACCAGTTCACGGTGGCCGCGGCGGACAGCACCGGGCCGACGATCCTGCACGATCCCGTCAGCGGGTCCAAGCCGGTCGGGCAGCCCGTGGCCCTCAGCGCGACGGTCACCGACGCGAGCGGCGTCAACAGCGTCACCGCCTACTACCGCAAGGGTGCGGGCGGGTGGACGCCGCTGCCCATGGCCGCGGCCGGCGCCGGCGGCTACACCGCGTCCATCCCCGGTGCGGCCGTCGGCGCGCCCTCGATGGACTACTACATCGTCGCCATCGACGCCTCGGCCGCGCTCAACCAGAGCGCGAGCCCGCCCACCGCACCGGCGGCCTTCCACACCTTCGCGGTGGCGGGGGCGGGCGACGACACCACACCGCCCGAGATAGCGCTCGTCCCCATCGCCGACGGGCAGCCCGAGGCGACGGCCGTCGTGGTGAGCGCGCAGATCTCGGACGCATCCGGCGTGGCGAGCGCGACGACGTACGTACGGGTGACCGGCGGCGGTACGTACGCGGCGCTGACCATGAGCGCGGTGGGCGGCGGGACCTGGCGGGCGGTCATCCCGGCCGAGCTGGTGACGCCGGCGGGCGTGGACTACTACCTCGAGGCGCGCGACGCGTCGGCGGCGGCGAACCTCAGCGCGCTGCCGGCGGGCGGCGCTGGGGCGCCGTACAGCTTCTCGGTCGACCCGGCCGATGACGAGGCGCCGGACATCGCCCACACCCCCATCGCGGACGGCCAGGCGGTCGGCGCGCCGGTCGCCGTCTCAGCGACCGTCACCGACCCGAGCGGCGTCTCGGCGGTGCGGCTCTTCTTTCGGCCGACCCAGGCGGCGGACTTCTCGCAGCTCGGCATGACCAGCCAGGGCGGCGGCGAGTGGGTCGGCCAGATCCCGGGATTCGCCGTCACGGCGGCTGGCGTCGACTACTATATCGAGGCCACCGATGCGTCCGACGCGGAGAACACCGGCACAGACCCCGACGGCGGCCCGGGGGCGTTTCACAGCTTCACGACGCTGGCCAGCGACACCGCGGGCCCGCTCCTGACCCATGTGCCGGTCGGCGACGGCCAGGCGGTGGGCTCGCCGGTGACCATCCTGGCGACGGCCAGCGACCCCAGCGGCGTGGCGGGCGTGACGCTCTACTACGCGGCGCCCGGCGCGCTGAGCTGGACGGAGCTGTCGCTGACCTCGAGCGGGCCGTCCTGGTCGGCGACCATCCCCGGCGCCGATGTCGGGGTCGGCGGGATCGACTACTACCTGGAAGCCACGGACTCGTCCGCGGCGGCGAACGTGTCGCTGCTGCCGCTGTCAGCACCTGCGCTCCCCTACCACTTCGACGTGCTCGAGGCGGACGGCGCGGGCCCCTCGATCTCGGTCGTGCCCATCGCGGACGGCGTGCCCTACGCGAAGAGCGTCGTGGTCGACGCGACGGCCACCGACCCCAGCGGCGTGGCCAGCGTGACGCTCTACTACCGCGCGCCGGGCGACGCGTTCATCGGCGCGCCCATGCTGGCCCTGGGCGGCGGGACATGGCAGGCGATTATCCCGGCGGGTGCTGTGGTGCCGCCCTCGATCGAGTACTACGTCCGCGCCATCGACGCGGCGCCGGCTGGCAATATGTCGACGTCGCCTGCGGGCGGGCCGGCGTCGCCGGCCAGCTTCACCGTGGCCCTGCCGCCGGACACGCTACCGCCGGCGCTGACGGTGACCGCGGCGGCCAACGGGCAGAAGCCCGGCACCGCGGTGAAGATCAGCGCGGTCGTGACCGACCC
>CAZNZH010000662.1:0-3612 GCA_964577445.1 uncultured Myxococcales bacterium | reverse complement strand
GTCTGCGGACATGCCACGCGCCTCCGCCTCGGCGACCTTCGGCGCCACGCCAGCGCCTGGGCGGCGCAAGACCTCGGCGACCTCGAGGAGGTCCGCCCGCGCCAGGTCGCTCTCCGCGCGGTCGGCGTTGACCGCGAACACGGTCTCCGCCGCCTGGCCCAAGCGGCGGCGAAGCGAGTAGTGGCCGACCACGTCGATGTCCCCGATCTCGACCTTGGTCTCTGGAGCCGGGTCGGGCAGCGCCACCTGGGCCCCGTCCGGTCGATCGAGCACCAGCCCGCCTTCCCCCGCCGGGACGTCGACGATCGCGGGCTCGCCGACGCGCTGGCTCGCACCGGACTCGCGCTCCAATTTCCCAGCTAAATACAGGGAAATTTGGTGCATCAGCGGGAGGAAGCTCGATCGGATGCACAGGTCCGAGCCGTCGCGGTCGACGGTGGTCGTCAGCATCATCAGGCGGCCGCGACCGAAGGGGGCTTCGACGAGCGCTGGCGCCCCGCCGGTGAAGCTGGCGAGGACGCGGACGCCTTCGCGCTGGGCCGTGTCCAGCAGCGCGTAGCTCCAGGTGCGGGCCTTGAGCAGGCTGACCTCGTCGACCTCGGCGAACTCGCGCATCACGGGGTGTTCGCTGTCGATGGCGTCAAAGCGCAGGAGCGTCAGCTCGGTGGCGGGGTCGCCGGGGCGGCCGACCTGCTTGGACGCCCGAATAGGCAGCGGCAAAAGCGGCCCGTAGCTGAGCGAAGACTCCGGCGTGAGCTGGTCTCCCGCGGTGATGAGCAGGCCGCCGCCTTGCTGCACGAAGGCCTCGACCGCGATCGCTTGCGGGCGGGTCAGGCGCCCCACGTTGGCCAGGATCAGCGCGTCCAGGGGCTCGATGCGGCCGGGCTGGAGGTCGTCGGGGGTCAACCAGACCGGGTGGATGCGCGCCAGATCGCCGGTCGGGGCGTCCAGGGCCGCTCGCAAGAAGAAGAGCTCGTCGAGGTAGGGGACGTTGCGGGGCGAGCCGTTGACGACGCCGACGGTGACCTCGCCTCCGAAATCGACGGTGAAGTACCAGACGTCGTCTGCGCCGAGCGCGTCGGTCTGTAGCCGCGCGGTCCCACGCAGACCGGCGGCCGGGCCCGGCAGCCGCATCGTCGACGTCAGGTGCTCGCGCTTTCCGGGCCCGACGCTGAGCGACGAGGTCGCCACGACGCCGGCCAAGTCCACGGTCACGGGTGCCAGCAGCTCAGTGTCGCCGTGATTGACCACGGTGACGTCCACGTGGACCTGGCCGGGCCCGACCTCCGGCGCCGGCCGCACCGCGACCTTCTCGATGGCCGCGTTCCGTGGCGGCGGCGCATCAGGCGTGCCGACGTCGACCAGGTCGACCGTGGGCGGGTCGGCGAGGGCCCACGGCTCGCTGATCCCCGCCCAGGCGTGAGCGGCTTGGTCGGACAAGACCATGACACGGCGGCGCGGCTCGGAGCTCTGCGACAGGACGCGCTCGGCCTCCCGCAGCGCGCCCGCCATGTCGCCGCCGCGCACCGTCGGGAGCACACGCTCCAGCGCGCGCTCGAGGGTGGGGCGGTCGTAGGTCAGCGCCGGCGTGAGGAGGCGGGCCGGCCTCCCCGCGGCGACGATGGCGAAGCTCGTGCTCGTGCCGCCTTGGGAGATGGCCTCGCGCGCCCGCTCGACCGCCGTCACGATGAGGGGCTCCGCGCCGGGCGCCGGCACCGCCTGCATGGACAGCGAGTCGTCGATGATCAGCACGACAGCACCTGGCTCCGCGAGGTCGACGCCCGGCGGCGGGTCGCTCTCGAGGTAGGGCTTCGCGAGGGCAAACGGGATCGCGATCATCAGCAGGACGCGCAACGCCAGCACCAGGAGCTGGTGGACCTTGAGCCGGCGCGCGAGGCGCTTGTCGGAGAGCAACAGGAACTCGACCGCGGCGAAGCGTCGCACTTTCGCCCGGTGGCGATTGATTAAATGGATGGCGACGGGGATGGCCGCGGCGAGCATGCCGGCCAGCATCCACGGGTTGTCGAAGCGCATGTCAGGCTCCCCCAACGCGCTGGGAGCGACCGGTCTCGGTGCCGGTGAGATAGCGCAGCAGGAGGTTGTCCGGCGGCTCGCGCGTGTCGACCAGCACGTGGCGCACCCGGTCGGCCAAGCAGCGGCGGCGCAGGCCTTCGCGGAACGCCGTCATCCGCTTGAGGTAAGCCTCGCGCACGAGCTTCGGCTCCACCAGCAGCCGACGCCCGGTCTCCATCCCCTCAAAGACCGTCATCTCCTCGAAGGGAAACTCCAGCTCGTCCCCGTCGAGGACGTGAAAGGCCGTCACCTGATGCCCCCGCGTCACCAACTGCCGCAAGAGCGCGAAGGCCGCGTCCTCGTCGCCGAAGAAGTCCGAGTAGACGTGGACCACGCCGCGCTTTCGCGCCTGCTCGACCACGCGCTTCAGCCCGAGATCGATGCGCGTCGGGCCCGCGGGGCTCGTGGTCTCTAGCTGCGCGCAGAAGTGGCTCAGGTGGCTCATCCGCGCCCGCGCCGGGATGGCAGCCTCGACGTCGCCCGCGAAGGCCACCAGCCCCAGCGCGTCCTGCTGGCGCAGCAGCAAAAACCCAAGGGACGCCGCGACCACCGACGCGTATTCCAGCTTCGTGAGGCTCCCCTCGGCGCCGTAGCCCATGGACGCCGACACATCGAGCACGGCGTAGGAGCGCAGGTTGGTCTCCTGCTCGAACTTCTTCACGTAGACCTTGTCGACGCGCGCGTAGGCCTTCCAGTCGATGTGCCGGATGTCATCGCCGGGCGTGTACTCCTTGTGCTCGGAGAACTCGATGGAGCTGCCGTGGTGCGGGCTCTTGTGGATGCCCTGGAGCACGCCGTCGACCACCAGCCGCGAGCGCAGGAGCAGCCCCTTGATCCGCGCCAGCGCTCGCGGGTCGAGCAGCCGCGGCCGATTCGGGACCGCTGCGCTCACCGCGAGGACGCCGCCGACCGCAGCACCTCGGCCACGACGTCGCGCGCCGTGATCCGCTCAGCCTCCGCCTGGAAATTCACCAGCACCCGGTGATCGAGCACCGCCGGCGCCAGCGCGTGGATGTCCTCGTGGGACACATGGGTCCGCCCCATCAGCGCCGCTCGGGCCTTGGCCCCCAAGATCAGATACTGGCTCGCGCGCGGGCCGGCGCCCCAGGCGACGAACTCCTTGACCATGCTCGGCGCCGCCGCCGTCACCGGCCGCGTGCGGGTCGCGACCTCGACGGCATAGCGGACGAGATCCGGCGCGGCGTTGACGCCCAGCACCACGTCCTGAAAGCGCGACAGCTCAGCCGCGCTCAGCACCGGCTTGACGTCTTCCTGCGCCTGGCCGGTCGTCCGCGTCACGATGGTGACCTCCTCGTCGAAGCTCGGGTAGTCCACCGCGATGGAGAACATGAAGCGGTCGAGCTGCGCCTCGGGCAGCGGGTAGGTCCCCTCCTGCTCGATGGGGTTTTGCGTCGCGAACACCAAAAACGGCGGGGGCAGGGTGTAGGTCGTCCCGCCCGCCGTCACCCGGTGCTCCTGCATCGCCTCAAGCAGCGCCGCCTGCGTCTTCGGCGGCGTGCGGTTGATCTCGTCGGCGAG
>CAZNZH010000661.1:0-3622 GCA_964577445.1 uncultured Myxococcales bacterium | reverse complement strand
GCCGCCCTTTTTCCCCGCGATCTTCAGGATGATCTTGAGGATGATGAGCAGCAAGATGATCGCTAGCCCGATGGCGATGGCCAAGATGACCTTCTCGCCGAGCTTCGCCTCGAGCGTGGCGCGGATGCCGGCGATCTTGTAGGCGAGCCCGTCGGGAGCGGTCGGCAGCGTGACGCTGAACGTGTCGGTGGTGAACGACCCGCCGCGGCCCTTCAGGCGCACCTCGTAGCTGCGCGTGGCGCCGGGCACCGCGGCGTGGTCGGTGAAGCTGATGACGTGCTGGCCGGCGAGCTCGGCCGTGAGGTCGCTGTAGAGGTCCACGACCTGATTGGCGTCTTCGGCGAAGCGCGACGTGCCACCGGAGCGCCACGCGAGGACCTCCATGCGCTCGCGCGCCGCGGTGCCGGCCTGCGGGTCCACGACCGAGAAGATGCGGATGTTCGCGGTCTTCGCCAGGGCCAGCCACGCCGGCAGGCGCTCGCGGAACAGCTCCTGCTCCTTGATGGTGGCCTTGTCCATGGCGTCATCGATGCACTTCTTGATGTTCGCGTAGGTCGTGTTCGACTCCGCGCACACGGCGCGCAGGTGGTCGCGGCACTCGCGGTCCCGGTAGATGTAGCCGTCGCGACCGTCGCCCAGGAGGATGAGCGCCCGCGGCTGGCCGGGCAGGGCGCCCTCGACCAGCATACGCAGCGCGACCTCGATGGCGGGCGCGCCGTAGTCCTCAAGCTCGCCCTCGCGGGTCAGGGCGCCGGTCGACATGCGCGCCTGCTGGGGCTTGTCGGTGCACAGCGGCGTCGAGAGCCCAAAGAGATTGGGGTAGAAGCCCTTGAAGGTCTCGGTCTGAACGATCGCCCCCAGCTCTTCGTACTTCGCCGTCAGCCCACAATGCGCTTCGTCAGGCTCCAACCCCTCGGGCGGCTCTTCGGGCGGCGGCTCGCCGTGGCGTTCGGCTTCGCGCAGTCCCCACGTCCGACACTTCTCGCGGATGTCGTTGGTCAGCGGCGTGAGCTGCATCGTGCGCCCCTTCGCCTCGACCCAGGTGGACACGAAGTCGTTGTACCAGATCGCGTTCATCCGGTTGTTCTTGCCGAGCTTTTTGAAAAAGAGCCCCGACCCGCCCTTGATACGCTCGCCCAGCGTGCCCTCGCTGTATGCGATGTCGTTGAACCCCGGGATGACGACCACCGCCGCCATCCCGCGCTCGTCATCGCCAGCGATGGTCACGGTCGGCAGCTCCTCTTTGGGGACCTCCGGCGGCTTGTCGGCACCATCGGGCGTCGGAAAGGTCGGCTCACCGTCGACGATCGAGAAGAGCTCGACGCGCTTTTCGCCTGCCGGCTTTTCAAACACCTGGATCTCGGTCGGCCACTTCTCGGGCACCTGGCGCAGGCGCGCGTCGAGGAGCGACACATAGACCTTGATGCGAGGGGCGGCGCTGGCGTCGATGTGGTTGATCTTCGCTTGCGGGAAGCCCGGCACCGCCTCGCCGGCCGCCGCCGGGAGCAGCAGCGCCGTGAGAGCGAGCCCTACGACGACCCGACCGCCAGCCCTCACGCGAACCACACGAGGCGCCGCATCGCGTACGTCACGGGGACCTTCGTGAGCGCGCGGTGCCGACCGGCGCGGATCTCGGCGTGCACGGAGTAGTCGCCGACCACCCGCTCGTCGAAGGGGTACCCGAGGCGCACCTTGCCGTCTGCGCGCCCCGAGCGGACGACGAGCGAGCCGCCATCGACGTGCTCGACGCCTCGGGGCGTGGTGATGACGAGGCGCACGGTGGCCTCCGCCCCGTCGGCGGCGCCGGGCAGGTCGGCACAGAGGCCGACCTCAGCGAGCGCGCGCGAACGCGGAGCGGCCCAGCGCGCGTCGCCGGTGTCGCCGCGGGTCGCGATGAAGGCGCCGCCGGCCGCGGCCAAGCTCAGCCCAAGGAAGGTGCGACGTTTCAAGGTTCGCGGCATCGGCGTAGCCTAAAGAGCGCGTGCCGCCCTGACAAGACCAGGGCGGCGCGGCGCGCGGCGCTGGGTCCCGCCTCAGTCGCAGGTCGTGACGAGCCGGAGGGTGTCCATGTAGACGCCCTCGTAAGGCTCGAGCGCCGCGGTCACCGAGTCGAAGACGAAGCGGAGCTGGATGGCCTGCCCGGCGTAGGCGTCCAGCGGCACGTCGATGGTCTCGAAGCCGGCGCTGCCCGCGCGGGGGTCCAGCTTGCTCGACCACGCGGAGAGCAAGGCACCATCACGCAAAACGAGCGCTTGGAACACGTCGAGCTCGGGCTTCGGGCGGGTCGCCTTGAAGAGGTCCAGGCGGGCCACGCTGCGCCCGCCGGACGGGACCTCGATGACGGGGGTGGTGGCCGACGATTTCACGCGCTCGGGCGCTGCGTAGGTCTGGGTGACGGGGTCGCCGCAGTAGAGGCTGAAGGCGCCCGAGGTGTGCCGCGTCTTGTCGGGGGTCCAGAAGACACCCGTCTCGAGGTTGTCGGTGACGAAGAGGCTCGACAGGGTCCCGGCGTCGAAGGTGGCCAGGGAGCGCTCGGCGGGCGCGCAGCAGTCCGGGCTGATGGCGCCGGTGAAGCTGCAGAGCCCGGAGTCGCAGGTGGTCGCGGTGCAGGCGTCGCTGTCCGCGCAGTCGGCGTCGGTCACGCAGGTGTCCGGGTTGAGGGTCGCCACGCAGCTCGCGCCCTCGCAGACGTTGACGGTCTGCGGGTTGCCGTCGTCGCAGTCGGCGTCGCTGGTGCAGCAGTCCTCCGGCGCGCCGGCGGCGGCGCAGGGGTCACCGCCGGGCTCAGGCGCGCAGACGCTGCCGTCAGCACAGGGCGTGGCAGCTTCAACGGGGCGCTCGGCTCGCTGCTCCAGGTCTTCGGCGGCGAGGATGGCGGGGCCGTCGATGTCCTGACGGATGGCGCCGGCCCTCTCGTCGCCGCAGGCGCTGGACGCGAGGCCGACGGTGAAGACGAGGGCGACGGCGGCGAGGCCGCGCGCAAAATCCGAGCAAACAAGGTCGGAGCGTGGCATGGCGGAGGCCTCCTGGACGCGGGCGAACAGGGGTCCGACGAAGCGCCTCAAGAGGTATTCAGGTCAGCCTTTCTGCTGTTGGCCGCGCGCCTTGAGGCCGCGAACCACCCGCAGCGTGGCCCCGAGCTTCGCGACGCCGCTGGCGCGCAGCCAGTCCAACGACAGCTTGGCGAGGCGCACGGCGGCGTCATCGGCCGGCAGCCACCAGGGCTCCGGCGCGCGGTTTTCGTCGACGAGGACGACCTTGGGCTGGGTCATCTCGCGCAGCGCCCACTCCGAGTTCGTGGCGCCGTGGCCCGACGAGCCGCGGCCTGACCAGGGCGCGAAAGGCATGCTGGCGGTGAGCGCGACGTTGTTGATGGTCACGGCGCCCGCGTTCGCGCGCAGGGCCAGCTCCTGCGCCCGCGGCTCGCTCTGGGTCCAGATGCTGAGCGTCAGGCCGAACTCCGAGGCGTTCGCGCGCCGCAGCGCCTCGTCGCCGTCCTCGACGGCCACCACGGGGCAGACCGGCCCGAAGGTCTCCTCGACGAGGATCCGGGCGTCTGGGGGCACGCCGGTCAGGATGACGGCGCCGCCGGGATAGGTGCCGTGCAGGGTCGCGCCGCGGG